>NZ_JBVJMN010000099.1:0-19983 GCF_055584185.1 Streptomyces sp. NPDC104202
AGGGGGGACCCTGTGGGAGAGTAGGACGCCGCCGAACAATTTTTAGCCTCAACCCCCGGACATCGTCCGGGGGTTGAGGCATTTTTGCGTTCTGGTGGCGGGCGGGCCCCTGTGTCGGGGTGGGTGGTGGCTGAGGGTAAGGTCGGGGGGCAATGTCGGCACCAGCCCAGCAGGAGGCCCCCGGGTGGAGGTCCAGGAGACTCGCGTTCAGACCGACCGGGTCCTCACCATCCCCAACATTCTCAGCATGGCGCGCCTCGCCGGCGTGCCGCTGTTTCTGTGGCTGATTCTCCGTCCGGAGTTCGGTGGGCCCAACAGTGACGGGTGGGCGCTGCTCGTGCTGGCGCTCAGCGGTGTCAGCGACTATCTCGACGGCAAGCTCGCGCGGCGCTGGAACCAGATCAGCAACCTCGGCCGGCTGCTCGATCCGGCGGCGGACCGGCTGTACATCCTTTCCACTCTGGTGGGTCTCACCTGGCGCGAGATCCTGCCCTGGTGGCTGACGGCGGCCCTGCTCGCGCGCGAGGCCATGCTGCTCGTGATGGTGGGAATCCTCCGCCGTCACGGCTACCCTCCGCCGCAGGTGAACTTCCTCGGGAAAGCTGCGACATTCAACCTGATGTACGCGTTCCCGTTGCTGCTTCTCAGTGACGGAACGGGCTGGCTGTCGTCACTCGCTGAAGTTTTCGGGTGGGCCTTCGCCGGATGGGGTACAACTCTGTATTGGTGGGCAGGAATCCTCTACGTGGTCCAGGTCCGCCGACTCGTGAAGGCGGATACCGCGGCCGATTGAGCCCGTCCGTCCCGTGCCGAGCAGCGTCGCCGGCACCTTCGAGGACATCCCCAGGGCTACTGTGCGGACAGGTGAAGTCGGCAGGACCGTCGTCTCTTCAAGGAGGACGCTTCCGACATGAAGGCCGTCGTAATGGCCGGTGGCGAAGGAACACGCCTTCGCCCGATGACCTCGAGCATGCCCAAGCCTCTTCTGCCGGTGGTGAACCGGCCGATCATGGAGCACGTCCTACGACTGCTCAAGAGGCACGGTCTCAACGAGACCGTCGTCACCGTGCAGTTTCTCGCCTCACTCGTCCGGAACTACTTCGGCGACGGCGAGGAGCTCGGCATGGAGCTCACGTATGCCAACGAGGAAAAGCCCCTCGGTACAGCGGGGAGTGTGAAGAACGCCGAGGAAGCGTTGAAGGACGACGCCTTCCTCGTGATCTCGGGAGACGCGCTCACCGATTTCGATCTGACCGATCTGATCGCCTTCCACAAGGAGAAGGGCGCCCTCGTCACGGTCTGTCTGACGAGGGTCCCCAATCCGCTGGAATTCGGCATCACGATCGTGGACGAAGAGGGAAAGGTCGAGCGCTTCCTGGAGAAGCCCACCTGGGGACAGGTCTTCTCGGACACGGTGAACACCGGCATCTACGTGATGGAGCCCGAGGTCTTCGACTACGTCGAGGCGGACGTCTCCGTCGACTGGTCGGGCGACGTCTTCCCGAAGCTCATGAAGGACGGCAAGCCGATCTACGGCTACGTCGCCGAGGGCTACTGGGAGGACGTCGGCACCCACGAGAGCTATGTGAAGGCCCAGGCCGACGTCCTGGACGGCAAGGTCCAGGTCGACATCGACGGCTTCGAGATCTCGCCGGGCGTCTACGTCGCCGAGGGCGCCGAGGTGCACCCCGACGCGGAGCTGCGCGGACCGCTCTACATCGGTGACTACGCCAAGGTCGAGGCCGGCGCGGAGATCCGCGAGCACACGGTGGTCGGCTCCAACGTCGTCGTCAAGAGCGGGGCCTTCCTCCACAAGGCGGTCGTCCACGACAACGTGTACGTCGGCCAGCAGAGCAATCTGCGCGGCTGCGTGATCGGGAAGAACACCGACATCATGCGGGCCGCCCGGATCGAGGACGGGGCCGTCATCGGGGACGAGTGCCTGATCGGCGAGGAGTCGATCGTGCAGGGCAACGTCCGGGTGTACCCGTTCAAGACGATCGAGGCCGGCGCCTTCGTCAACACCTCGGTCATCTGGGAGTCCCGCGGCCAGGCCCATCTCTTCGGGGCCCGCGGCGTCTCCGGCATCCTCAACGTGGAGATCACCCCCGAGCTGGCCGTCCGGCTGGCGGGGGCGTACGCCACGACGCTCAAGAAGGGCGCGACGGTCACCACCGCGCGCGACCACTCCCGCGGTGCCCGTGCGCTGAAGCGCGCGGTGATCTCCGCGCTCCAGGCCAGCGCCATCGACGTACGGGACCTGGAGAACGTGCCGCTGCCGGTGGCGCGGCAGCAGACCGCGCGGGGAAGCGCCGGCGGGATCATGGTGCGGACCTCGCCCGGCGTGCCGGACTCCGTGGACATCATGTTCTTCGACGAACGAGGGGCGGACCTCTCCCAGGGCGGGCAGCGCAAGCTCGACCGGGTGTTCGCGCGGCAGGAGTACCGGAGAGCCTTCCCCGGTGAGATCGGCGACCTGTCCTTCCCGGCCAGTGTCTTCGACTCGTACACCGGGTCCCTGCTGCGCAACGTCGACACCTCCGGCATCGCCGAGGCGGGCCTGAAGGTGGTCGTGGACGCCTCCAACGGCAGTGCCGGGCTCGTGCTCCCCAGCCTTCTCGGCCGGCTCCAGGTCGACTCGCTGACGATCAACCCCGGACTCGACGAGTCCCGGCCCACCGAGTCCGCGGAGAGCCGGCGCGCCGGTCTCGTCCGGCTCGGGGAGATCGTGGCGTCGGCGCGGGCCGCCTTCGGTGTGCGGTTCGACCCTGTCGGCGAGCGGCTCTCGCTCGTGGACGAGCGCGGACGGATCATCGAGGACGACCGGGCACTGCTGGTGCTGCTCGACCTCGTGGCGGCCGAGCGCAGGTCCGGGCGGGTCGCCCTGCCGGTGACGACGACCCGGATCGCGGAGCAGGTGGCCGCCTACCACGGCACGCAGGTGGAGTGGACGACGACCTCGCCCGACGACCTCACCCGGGTCGGCCGGGAGGAGTCGACGATCTTCGGCGGTGACGGGCGCGGCGGGTTCATCGTGCCCGAGTTCAGCAGCGTCTTCGACGGGTCGGCCGCCTTCGTGCGGCTCCTCGGGCTCGTGGCGCGGACCCAGCTCACGCTGAGCCAGATCGACGCGCGGATCCCGCGGGCCCACGTCCTCAAGAAGGACATCCCGACCCCGTGGGCCGTGAAGGGGCTCGTCATGCGACGGGTGGTCGAGGCGGCGGGCAGCCGGTCCGTGGACACCACCGACGGCGTGCGGGTGGTCGAGGCCGACGGGCGCTGGGTGATGGTGCTGCCCGACCCCGCGGAGGCCGTCACCCATCTGTGGGCCGAGGGCCCCGACGACAGCTCCGCGCAGGCCCTGCTCGACGAGTGGGCCGAGGTGGTCGACAGCGCAGGTCGCTGACCGTTCGCGACGACCGGCCGGGAGGCGCCTCTCGGGGTGCCTCCCGGCCCGTTCCGGGGGCCATTCGGCGGTAGGCCGTGCGACGTGCGACGATGTGCGGCATGTCGCAGCAGCCCCCCGTTCGGAGCACCGGATCACCACCGCCGCGCCCGGACGCGTCGATGTCGCTGCTGAACAACGTCATAGACCACGCGCTGGACGACGGGTACGCGGAGGCCACGGCCCGGCGGGCCGCCGAGGGCGGTGGGCTGCCCCGCAGCCTGCGGGCCAAGCTCGGCGTCGCCGCCGGTCTGGTCCTCGCGGCCGCCGTGGTGACCGTGGGCGCGGCCGAGGCGCGGATCTCCGCGCCGGTCGTCGCCAAGGAGCGGCAGGAGCTGATCGACCGGATCGAGGCCGAGACCTCGACGGCGGACGGGCTGGCGCGGGACGTCGAGCGGATCCGGACCGAGGTCGGGAACCGTCAGCGGGAGGCGCTCCAGGAGCACGGCGGCGACCAGGCCGAGCTCGTGGCACTGCTGTCGGGCGCGACGCCGGTGCACGGGCCCGGTGTGAAGCTCGTCGTCGACGACGCCAAGGGCACCGACAGCGGTGGCGGCGGGCCGCGCGAGAGCAGCGGCTTCTCCGACACGGGCCGGGTGCGCGACCGGGACATGCAGCGGGTGATCAACGGGCTGTGGGAGTCGGGCGCCGAGGCCGTCGCGATCAACGGGCAGCGGCTGACGTCGCTCTCCGCGATCCGGGCCGCCGGCGACGCCATACTGGTCGACAACAAGCCGCTGGTGCCGCCGTACACCGTCCTCGCCATCGGGGACGGACAGCGGCTGAGCACCGCGTTCCAGGACAGCGCCGACGGGCAGTACCTGCACGCGCTGGTGGAGAACTTCGGGATCAGGAGCGCCATCACGGCCGAGGGCGACGTCAGCCTGCCGGCCGCGACGAGCCTGGCCGTACGTACCGCAGAGCCGAGGGGGGCCGGGGCGACGCCGTCCGGTCGGGCCACGGCAGACACAGGGAAGGGCACATCGTGATCGCCGTACTGGGCCTGATCGTCGGAGTCGTGGTCGGACTGTTGGTCCGCCCCGAGGTTCCGGCGGTGGTCGAGCCCTATCTCCCGATCGCCGTGGTCGCCGCCCTCGACGCGGTCTTCGGCGGTCTGCGGGCCATGCTCGACGGGATCTTCGTCGACAAGGTCTTCGTGGTCTCGTTCCTGTCGAACGTGGTCGTGGCCGCGCTGATCGTCTTCCTCGGCGACAAGCTGGGCGTGGGCGCGCAGCTGTCGACCGGTGTGGTCGTCGTGCTCGGCATCCGGATCTTCTCCAACGCGGCCGCCATCCGGCGCCACGTGTTCCGGGCGTGAGGCCGATGAGCGAGAACCCCCTGAACCCCCAGGATCCGCGGAGTCCCCAGGGCCCCCTGGACCCCCAGGGTCCACATAAGCCCGGAGACCACGAGGGGCCCGACGAGTCCGCGGTCCCGCTGGACGACGAGGGCCGACGGACGCCGGAGGAGCCCCGGACGCCCGGGGCCGTCCGCGAGCCCGAGCTGCCGAAGGCGCCCGAGGTTGCGAAGGCTCCCGTCGGCGACCCGGCCGCGGCCGGGGAACTGCCTCCCGAGGAGATGCCGCGTACGGACGTGCCCCCGGCCGGAACGCCGGCGGCGTCCGCGCCCGACGCGGCGTCCGGGGCCTCCGCGGCCTCCGGGGGCGAGTCGGGCGGCCGGCGGAGGCTGGCGTCCGCGCTGTGGCCGCCGCGGGTGACGCGCGCGCAACTCATCGTGGCCCTCCTGCTGTTCGTGCTCGGTCTCGGTCTGGCCATCCAGGTCTCCTCGACCAGCGAGAACAGCGCGCTGCGCGGGGCGCGCCAGGAGGACCTGGTGCGCATCCTCGACGAACTCGACGACCGCACGCAGCGCCTGGAGGACGAGCAGTCCCGGCTGGAGAAGCAGCGCTCCGAGCTGGAGTCCAGCTCGGACCAGGCGGAGGAGGCGCGCCGGCAGACCCAGGAGAAGGAGCAGCAGCTCGGCATCCTGGCCGGCACGGTCGCCGCCCAGGGTCCGGGAGTCACCCTGACCATCGGGGACCCCGGCGGCGCGGTGGAGTCGGACATGCTGCTCGACGCGATCCAGGAGCTCCGGGCCGCGGGCGCCGAGGCGATCCAGGTCAACGGTGTGCGCGTGGTCGCGGACAGTTATTTCACCGGTAGCGGCGATGACATGCGCATCGATGGAACGAAGGTGGCCGCTCCGTACGTCTTCAAGGTCATCGGCAAGCCGGAGGATCTCGAGCCCGCGCTCAACATCCCCGGCGGTGTCGTGCAGACCCTGGAGAAGGAGCAGGCCACGGCCACGGTGGAGCGGTCGGCGAAGATCGTCGTCGATGCCTTGCGACCCGCGAAGCGGCCTGACTACGCTCAGTCGTCCTCGCAGTGAGAGGGGGCGGAGGGGTCCCGCGACAAGGGCATGACGTTGCGGGGGGTCGGCGCACCACAACGGTGGTGCTTGGTGGAAACTGTCCGGAGGCTGCGGACGTTGTGAAGGTGTCCGGGTCGGCAGGTGTGATGGATCTCGGTTCGTCCTGCCCCACGGGCGGGTCTGTTTCGGTCAAGGGGAATCGCCCGTGAGTTTTTTTGCGAAGTTGTTCGGCAAGAGCGGACGCGAGGACGGCGGCAACGCCAAGCACCGCGCGTCGCGCCACGCCCAGGGCGAGGAGCAGGGTGGCGAACGCCCGCTCTTCCGCGATGAGGTCGGTGGCCAGGGCGGTGACGTTCCGGGCGCGTACGGCGCGTCGTCTGTTGACCCCGCCGGGGCCGCCCGCATAGGTTTCGGAGAACCATCAACCTCAAGTACGGGTGGAGGGTTTACCCCCGACCCGTACGCGACACAGACCTCCGCGGGGATGCCGCGGCAGGAGGACGCGTCCATGCCGGTGTGTACGAGGTGCGGTCACCGCAACGCGGCCGACAGTCGTTTCTGCTCCCACTGCGGTACGCCGCTGCGGGGCGGAGTCGCCGCCGAGCGCGCGTCGGAGACGACGTCCACGATCTCCATCTCGGGGCTCGAGGCGTACGACGCCGAGGTCACCGGTCAGACGCAGCTGCCGTCGCTCTCCCCGGAGGCGCTGGCGGCCGTGGAGGCGCTGCCGCTGGGCTCCGCGCTCCTCGTGGTGCGCCGGGGCCCGAACTCCGGCAGCCGGTTCCTGCTCGACGGTGAGCTGACCACGGCCGGGCGTCACCCGCAGAGCGACATCTTCCTGGACGACTTCACCGTCTCCCGGCGGCACGTCGAGTTCCGGCGGGCGCAGGACGGCAGCTTCACCGTTGCCGATGTCGGCAGCCTCAACGGCACGTACGTCAACCGTGAGCCGATCGACTCGGTCGTTCTGTCCAACGGCGACGAGGTGCAGATCGGCAAGTACCGGCTGGTCTTCTACTCGAGCCAGCGGGGCGTGTGACGCCTCGGAGAAGCCTTCAGGGAAGGTCCATGTTGCGAACACCGACGGGCGGTGCCGGATCCGGCACCGCCGCCGCGGGCGACCGGCTGGTCAGCATCGGCACGGTGCTGAACCAGTTGCGTGACGAATTTCCCGAAGTGACGATCTCCAAGATCCGGTTCCTGGAGGCCGAGGGGCTGGTCGAGCCCCGCCGTACGGCCTCCGGATACCGGAAGTTCAGCCCGCAGGACGTGGAGCGGCTCGCCCAGATCCTGCGGATGCAGCGGGACCACTATCTTCCGCTGAAGGTCATCCGCGAGCACCTCGACGCCCTCGCGCGGGGCGAGCAGATCCCGCTCCCGGCGCCCGGGCGCCGGCGCGACCTGCTCGACGGGGCGTGGGAACAGGACGCGGAGCCGCCGACCGCCGCGCGGATCGGGCGGGCGGAGCTGATCGCCGCCGCGGAGGTGACCGAGGCCGAGCTCGCCGCGTGGGAGTCGTACGGTCTGATCGCCGAGGCGGAGGGCGGGGGCTACGACGCCGAGACCGTGACCGTCGCCCGGCTCGTCGCGGACCTGGGGAGATTCGGTCTGGAACCCCGGCACCTGCGGGCCGTCAAGGCGGCCGCGGACCGGGAGGCGGGGCTCATCGAGCAGGTGGTCGCGCCGCTGCGCCGGCACCGGAACCCGCAGACCAGGGCCCATGCGGAGGCCACCGCGCAGGAGCTGGCGGTCCAGTCGGTGCGGCTGCACGCGGCCCTGGTGCAGACGGCTCTGGGCATCCGCCTGCAGTGAGCCCGGAGGGGCCCGACTATCCAAACCGGTCGAGCACGTCCTAGGGTTGCTGTGTGAACGAGCTCGACGTTGTGGGTGTCCGGGTGGAAATGCCCTCCAACCAGCCGATCGTGCTCCTGCGTGAAGTGGGAGGCGATCGGTACCTCCCCATCTGGATCGGACCGGGGGAGGCGACCGCGATCGCCTTCGCCCAGCAGGGGATGGCGCCGCCGCGGCCGCTGACGCACGACCTTTTCAAGGACGTGCTGGAGGCCGTGGGACAGGAGCTGACCGAGGTCCGCATCACGGATCTGCGCGACGGGGTCTTCTACGCCGAGCTGGTCTTCGCCAGCGGCGTCGAGGTGAGCGCGCGCCCGTCCGACGCGATAGCGCTGGCCCTGCGGACCGGGACGCCGATCTTCGGCAGCGACGGTGTGCTGGACGACGCCGGCATCGCGATTCCGGACGAGCAGGAGGACGAGGTGGAGAAGTTCCGCGAGTTCCTCGACCAGATCTCACCGGAGGACTTCGGGACCAACAGCCAGTGAGGCGAGGCGCTCCGTCCGGAGGCCGTTCCCGGGGTGCCGTCAGGGCATTCGAGTAGCCTTTCCCCGGAGAGGGACACGGGAAACCACTCTCAGGGTGATTATCACTCGGCGTGCCGAGTGTGGCGATCGTTGACGCACCCCGAGTGACTGCCTACCTTCGTGTGGGCAGGTCAAGGACGGAGGGTCGGCGTGATGAGCAGCGCGGACGGTACGGCAGGGAGCTCGCTCGGACGCGTGTCCGGGGGGAGCGGTCCGTATCCGCTTCACGGCAGTGTGGGCGACTTCGGGACGGACGCGGATGCGGACGTGACGGCCGAGACGATCGGGTACCGGGGACCGACGGCCTGCGCGGCCGCCGGGATCACCTACCGGCAGCTGGACTACTGGGCGCGCACGGGGCTCGTGGAGCCGAGCGTGCGGCCCGCGTACGGGTCGGGGACGCAGCGCCTCTACAGCTTCCGCGACGTCGTGGTGCTGAAGATCGTCAAGCGGTTCCTGGACACCGGGGTGGCCCTGCAGAACATCCGGGCGGCGGTGCAGCACCTGCGCGCCCGGGGCTTTCGCGACCTGGAGCGGATGACGCTCATGAGCGACGGCGCCACGGTGTACGAGTGCTCCTCGCCGGACGAGGTCGTCGACCTGCTCCAGGGCGGGCAGGGCGTCTTCGGCATCGCCGTCGGCGTGGTGTGGCGGGACGTGGAGTCGGCGCTCTCGCAGCTGCACGGGGAGCGGGTCGACACGGGCGAGACGCTCGTCGGGCACAACCCGGGCGACGAGCTGGCCCGGCGGCGGCGCGACAAGGCGGTCTGAGCGACCCCCGTGCCGGCCGGTGGCGGGTGGACCGGCCGCCCGGGTACGGGGCCGTTGTCAGTGGCGTAAGGCAGCATCGGAACCGTGAGAGCCGCGCCGACGATCCTGCATCTCGACATGGATGCGTTCTTCGCCGCCGCAGAGCAGGCGGCGAAGCCGAGCCTGCGCGGAAAGCCCGTCGTCGTGGGCGGGCTGGGACCGCGGGGCGTGGTCGCGACCGCCTCCTACGAGGCGCGGCGCTTCGGGGTGCACTCGGCGATGCCGATGGGGCAGGCGCGGCGGCTCGCGCCGAACGCCGCCTACCTGGTGCCGCGCTTCGCCTTCTACCGGTCGATCAGCGAGCAGGTCATGGAGTTGCTCGGCCGGCTCTCGCCGCTCGTGGAGCCGCTCAGCCTCGACGAGGCGTTCGTGGACCTGGAGGCCGGCGGGGTCGCCGACGACAGCGCGGGCGCCCGGGCCGCGGGGGAGCGGCTGCGGGCCGACATCCTGGCGACGACGGGGCTGACCGGCTCCGTGGGGCTCGCCGGGTCGAAGATGATCGCGAAGATCGCCTCGGAGGAGGCCAAGCCGAACGGCCTCGTCCTGATCGAGCCCGGCACCGAGCGGGAGCTGCTGGGCCCGCGGTCGGTGCGGATCCTGCCGGGTGTCGGGCCGGCGACCGGGGAGCACCTGCGGCGGGCCGGGATGACCACGGTGACCGACCTCGCGGAGGCGGGCGAGGACGAGCTCGTGCGGCTGCTGGGGCGGGCGCACGGGGCGTCGCTGCACCGGATGGCCCTGGGCCACGACGACCGGCCCGTGGTCGCCGAGCGCGACGCCAAGTCGGTCTCCGTCGAGGACACCTTCGACGTGGACCTGCACGACCGGGTGCGCATCCGGGTGGAGGTCGAGCGGCTCGCCGACCGGTGCGTGGGGCGGCTGCGGGCCTCGGGCCACTCGGGCCGGACGATCGTCCTGAAGGTCCGGCGCTACGACTTCTCGACGCTGACCCGGTCCGAGACGCTGCGGGGTCCCACGGACGATCCCGCCGTCGTGCGCGAGGCCGTCGGACGGCTCCTGGAGGCGGTGGACACCACCGGTGGCGTACGGCTCCTCGGCGTCGGGGTGAGCGGGCTGGCGGACTACACGCAGGAGGACCTCTTCGCGCAGGCGGCCGGCGCGGCGGAGGGGGTCGGTGAGCCGGCGCCCGACGAGGGCGTTTCCACGGCCCTGAGCACCCCCGAGGGCGCCTCGGGCGATGCGGATGGTGCCGAGGGGCCGGGTGGGGCGCCCGAGCCCGTGGAGCGCCACTGGGCGCCCGGGCACGACGTCCGGCACGCGGTCCACGGTCCCGGCTGGGTGCAGGGCAGCGGCCTCGGACGGGTCACCGTCCGGTTCGAAGAACCTGGGTCGACCGCCCCGGGGCGGGTTCGGACGTTCGCCGTGGACGATCCCGACCTGGTGGCGGGGGAACCGCTGCCGCTCGTGGGATAGGCCCCGTCCGCCGCGGCGGACGGGCGGGCCGGTCGCCGCGGACCGGGGCGGCCGGGCTCGGCCCGCCCGCGGGTGGGGGAGGGCCGGGGCGCGGAGCGTCAGGAGCCGGCGAGCCGGCCGAAGTCGGTGTCGGGGTGGTCGGAGGGGGGCGGGGGCAGGGCGAGGCTGTAGTGGCGGTACAGCTGGAGTTCCTGCTCGGGGGAGAGGTGACGGCCCACGCCGAAGTCGGGGGCGTCCCTGATGAGGGCGCGTTCGTAGGGGATGTGGAGCCCGTCGTCGAGCAGGTCGCTCGGGTCCAGGGGCACGAACGCGTCCCGGCTGAAGAGTCCGGTGCGGACCGCGGCCCACTCCGGGACGCCGGTCGCGTCGTCCAGGTACACCTCGTCCACGGTGCCGATCTTGTGTCCGTTCCGGTCGTACGCCTTGCGGCCGATCAGGCTGCGCGGATCGATGTCGGTCTGCACGGTCCCTCCAACTGGTCGCAACTGCTCTACACCCCTACCAAAGTGCACAACTGGGATGTCGGCCACTTGAGCGATGGCAGCCACAACCGCGCTGGTAGGCTGGCTGTGGCTGTCGACCCCGTGCGGGAGAGTCCCCCGGAGAAACCTTCCGGTGGGCGCCGAAGGAGCAAATCCTCCCCGGAATCTCTCAGGCCCCTGTACCGCGCGGACGAGGTCACTCTGGAAAGCAGAGCGGATGCCCGACGGTGTCCCGCTCTCACCGACGGTGAAAGCCGGCGTGCCGTGAGGCGTGCCGGTGAAACTCTCAGGTTGAGATGACAGAGGGGGAGGCCGTCCGGGTACCCGCGCCGTGGTGCCCCTCGCAGGTCGTGACGACCAGGAGGCCTCCGTACATGACCGCCAACCGCATTCCGCTCTCCGAGCTCGAGCAGGGCATCCCGTTCGAGCAGCGGCACATCGGCCCCGACGCCGAGGCGCGGGCCAAGATGCTCGCCCAGGTCGGATACGGCTCGCTCGACGAGCTCACCGCCGCCGCGGTGCCGGACGTGATCAAGAACACCGAGGCGCTGGGGCTTCCCTCCGCGCGCACCGAGGCCGAGGTCCTCGCCGAGCTGCGCTCGCTCGCCGACCGCAACCAGGTCCTGGCCCCGATGATCGGCCTCGGCTACTACGGCACCTTCACCCCGCCGGTCATCCTCCGCAACGTCATGGAGAACCCGGCCTGGTACACGGCGTACACGCCCTACCAGCCGGAGATCTCCCAGGGCCGCCTGGAGGCCCTGCTGAACTTCCAGACGACGGTCGCCGACCTGACCGGCCTGCCCACCTCGGGCGCCTCCCTCCTCGACGAGGGCACCGCCGCCGCCGAGGCCATGGCGCTGTCCCGCCGCGTCGGCAAGGTCAAGAACGGCGTCTTCCTCGTCGACGCCGACGCCCTGCCCCAGACGATCGCCGTCATCGAGACCCGCGCCGAGCCCACCGGCGTCGAGGTCGTCGTCGCCGACCTCTCCGAGGGCATCCCGGCCGAGGTCGCCGAGCGCGGCGTCTTCGGCGTCCTCCTCCAGTACCCCGGCGCCTCCGGTGCCGTCCGTGACATCAAGGCCGTCGTCGACCAGGCCCACGGGCTCGGCGCGATCGTCACCGTCGCCGCCGACCTGCTCGCGCTGACCCTGCTCACCTCGCCCGGCGAGCTCGGCGCCGACATCGCCGTCGGCACGACCCAGCGGTTCGGCGTGCCCATGGGCTTCGGCGGTCCGCACGCCGGCTACATGGCCGTCCAGGACAAGCACGCGCGCTCCCTCCCCGGCCGCCTGGTCGGCGTCTCCGTCGACGCCGACGGCAACCGCGCCTACCGCCTCGCGCTGCAGACCCGCGAGCAGCACATCCGCCGCGAGAAGGCGACCAGCAACATCTGCACCGCGCAGGTCCTGCTCGCCGTCATGGCCGGCATGTACGCCGTCTACCACGGCCCGGACGGCCTGAGGCAGATCGCCCAGCGCACTCACCGGTACGCCGCCATCCTCGCCGCGGGCCTGACCGCCGGCGGCGTGGAGCTCACCCAGGGCACCTTCTTCGACACCCTCACCGCCCGCGTCCCGGGCAAGGCCGACGAGGTCGTGGCCGCCGCCCGCGAGGCCGGCGTCAACCTCTTCCGCGTCGACGCCGACCGCGTGTCGATCTCCTGCGACGAGACCACCGGCCGCGAGCAGCTCGCCGCCGTCTGGGGCGCCTTCGGCGTCACCGCCGACGTCGAGGCGCTGGACGCCGTCACCGAGGACGCGCTGCCGGCCGCGCTGCTGCGCACCGACTCGTACCTGACCCACCCGGTCTTCCACGCGCACCGCTCCGAGACGTCGATGCTGCGCTACCTGCGCAAGCTGGCCGACCGCGACTACGCGCTGGACCGCGGCATGATCCCGCTCGGCTCCTGCACGATGAAGCTCAACGCCACGACCGAGATGGAGGCGGTGACCTGGCCCGAGTTCGGGCAGATGCACCCCTTCGCCCCCGTCGAGCAGGCCCAGGGCTACGTCACGCTCATCACCGAGCTGGAGGAGCGCCTCGCCGAGGTCACCGGCTACGACAAGGTGTCGATCCAGCCGAACGCCGGCTCCCAGGGCGAGCTGGCCGGCCTCCTCGCGGTCCGCGCCTACCACCGCGCCAACGGCGACGAGCAGCGCACGGTCTGCCTCATCCCGTCCTCCGCGCACGGCACCAACGCCGCCTCCGCGGTCATGGCCGGCATGAAGGTCGTCGTCGTCAAGACCGCCGACGACGGCGAGGTCGACGTCGAGGACCTGCGCGCCAAGATCGCGCAGTACCGCGACGAGCTGTCGGTGCTGATGATCACCTACCCGTCGACGCACGGCGTCTTCGAGGAGCACGTCGCCGACATCTGCGCCGAGGTCCACGAGGCCGGCGGCCAGGTGTACGTCGACGGCGCCAACCTCAACGCCCTCGTCGGCCTGGCCAAGCCCGGCCACTTCGGCGGCGACGTCTCCCACCTGAACCTGCACAAGACCTTCTGCATCCCGCACGGCGGCGGCGGTCCCGGTGTCGGCCCGGTCGGCGTCCGCGCCCACCTCGCCCCGTACCTGCCCAACCACCCGCTCCAGCCCACCGCGGGCCCGGAGACCGGCGTCGGCCCGATCTCGGCCGCCCCGTGGGGCTCCGCCGGCATCCTGCCGATCTCGTGGTCGTACGTCCGCCTGATGGGCGGCGAGGGCCTCAAGCGCGCCACCCAGGTCGCCGTCCTCGCGGCGAACTACATCGCCAAGCGCCTGGAGCCGCACTTCCCGGTGCTCTACACCGGCCCGGCCGGGCTGGTCGCCCACGAGTGCATCGTGGACCTGCGTCCGCTGTCGAAGGCGACCGGCGTCACCGTCGACGACATCGCGAAGCGCCTCATCGACTACGGCTTCCACGCCCCGACGATGTCCTTCCCGGTGGCCGGCACGCTCATGATCGAGCCGACCGAGTCCGAGGACCTCACCGAGCTGGACCGCTTCTGCGACACGATGATCGCGATCCGCGCCGAGATCGAGAAGGTCGCCTCGGGCGAGTGGCCCGCCGAGGACAACCCGCTGCACAACGCGCCGCACACCGCGGCCGCGCTGGGCGGCGAGTGGAACCACCCGTACACCCGTGACGAGGCGGTCTTCCCCGCCGGCGTCTCGGCCGCCGACAAGTACTGGCCGCCGGTGCGCCGCATCGACGGCGCCTTCGGCGACCGCAACCTGGTCTGCTCCTGCCCGCCCATGGACGAGTACGACCACTGAGCACGCACCGAGGGCCGGCCCGGAGGATCTCCTCCGGGCCGGCCCTCGGCGTTTCCCGTGCGCCGGACGCGCCGCCCGCTCAGGCGGCGGTCGTCACCCGTCCCGTCGTCAGCGGCCGGTGCGGGGCGATGATCTGCCCGTCCGGCAGGAGCTCACCGGTGTCCTCGAAGAGCAGGACGCCGTTGCACAGCAGGCTCCAGCCCTGTTCCGGATGGTGCGCCATCGGTCGGGCCGCCTCCCGGTCGGCGGAGTCGGCGGTGGGACAGGCAGGCTGATGCTGGCACATGGGTGGGTTCTTTCGCTGCGTCGTGGTGGATGTCCTGCGGCTGTTCGCGCTCATCGCCGCCCCCGTCGGTCGGTTCGGTCCGTTCCCAGTCTTGCCCCACGGACGGTCTTCCGCAGGTATTTCACGTCAGCTCGTCCTCTCCGGGGAAGACGCATCACCCGCAGGGGCGGTTCAGGTCAACTGCACCGTCTCTTCGGGTGGTTCGGGGTGGTCCCAGCGGGCTAGTCCGTCCGGTGGGGGGTGTGTTCGGGGCGCTCGTTCGAGCGCGCGCCCCGGGCAGCAGTGCGCCCCGTGACCCGACCGGGCCACGGGGCGTGGGGCGCGTGGGATGGATCAGGCGGGCGCCGCCGAGCCCAGGAGGGGCGGCGGCGCGAGACGCGTACTGAGGACGGGCAGGAGGTCGGCGACCTGGTACGGCCGGTGGGCCGCGATCCCCGGCGGGGCGGGGGCCAGCGGCACCATCAGGTCGGCCGCGGCCGGGGCGGTGGCCGTGCCGGCCGCGTCCGGTTCGGCGTGCAGCCAGAGGGTCAGCATGTAGAGCTCCGGCACGGACAGCAGCCGTGGCTCGTACGCGCCCGGCAGCGTCTCGGCCTGGAGCAGCGCCCGCTCCGTCGCGGTGACGTACGGTCCCTCGAAGAAGTGCGAGAAGGTCCAGCCGTCCGGGGTGAGCATGGTGTCCGCGGCCGCGATCGTCCGCTCCCCGTGCCGGATCAGGAAGCGCCAGCCGGCGAGCCGGGTGCGGGGCGCGATCCCGGGGGCTCCTGCGACGCCGAGGACGTGCACGGGCAGCGGGTGTTCGGGGCTCAGTGGTCCCTGCGCGGCCCGCAGAGCGGGCGTTCGGGCCTCGCGGACGGCGGTCGGCGAACCGAGGGCCGCGAGCACACTGCGGAGGGCCGGCACGGGTGCCGGGGAGGGTCGGAGCATGGTGGGTCGCCTCTCGCTCAGGAGACACGGTGACGCGTGGGCAGGTACGACGGCGCTGTCGGCGGCGGGGCCAGAGAGGGGGCCATGAGGCCATGGCCGGGCGCCAACACTCTGCCTCGTCCGCGGAGTTTATACGACACGTGTTCACACAGTGTTTCCGCTAGACGCCGCCGATATTCCTGACAAGGCGTCATCGAGCCTTAATCCAGGGGCTTCCGGGCGGAATCTAAGCCACCTCTCGCCGCTCACCTGCGAATTCGGCGCGACGGGGGACGGCCGAATTGTGCCCCCGGCTTCCCGAACAATAGGACGCCGGTATATGTCGCGCGTTCCTTGCCCCCGGAATGTGCCGGTGGTGCTCTCCGTCCAGCCTATCGGCCAACCGCCCCGTTCCGCAGGCGTTGTCGATCAATGGGGTGGGCATCATCGTCCGTGACACACGGCCGTCGCGGCGGCTGAACACTCGGGGAGGGACGCTTCGATGGGGGAGAAGGTCGTGGCCGACGGGTTCGGCCCGTCCGACCGACAGCACTACCGGAGAAAACTCCAGCAGTGCCTCGCGGGACTCGCGAGACTGCTGGCGGAGAAGAGGTTCGACCGGCCGCGCAATCTCATGGGCGTGGAGATCGAACTCAATCTCGCCGGTGCCGACGGGCTGCCCCGCATGCTCAACGGACCCGTTCTCGAAAAGATCGCGAGCGCCGATTTCCAGACGGAACTCGGAATGTTCAACCTCGAAGTGAACATCGCCCCGCACCAGTTGGGGGGCCGTGTTTTCGACCGGCTCGCGGAGGAGATCGGCACCAGCCTCGGATACGCCGACCGCAAGGCCGCCGAACTCGACGCCGGCGTCGTCATGATCGGCATACTCCCCACGCTCGCCCAGAGCGACCTGGTCTTCGAGAACCTGTCGGCGGCCGACCGCTACTCCCTGCTCAACGACCAGATCCTCGCCGCCCGCGGCGAGGACTTCACGCTCGACATCCACGGCGTCGAACGGCTGCTGTGCACCTCGGAGTCGATCGTTCCCGAGGCCGCCTGCACCTCGGTCCAGCTCCACCTCCAGGTGACGCCAGCCCGCTTCGCCGCCGTGTGGAACGCGGCGCAGGCCGTGTCCGCCGTGCAGATCGCGCTCGGCGCCAACGCGCCCTTCGTCTTCGGCCGGGAACTGTGGCGCGAGTCCAGGCCGCCGCTCTTCCTCCAGGCCACCGACACCCGCCCGCCCGAGCTGCAGTCCCAGGGCGTCCGCCCCCGGACCTGGTTCGGCGAGCGGTGGGTGGACTCGGTGTACGACCTCTTCGAGGAGAACGTCCGCTACTTTCCCGCCCTGCTGCCCATCTGCGACGAGGAGGACCCGCTCCTCGTCCTCGACCGGGGCGACGTGCCGCGGCTCCAGGAGCTGGTCCTGCACAACGGCACCGTCTACCGCTGGAACCGGCCCGTCTACGGCTGGGTCGACGGCGTCCCCCACCTGCGCGTGGAGAACCGCGTGCTGCCGGCCGGGCCGACCGTCGCCGACGTCATCGCCAACGCGGCCTTCTACTACGGTCTCGTGCGCTCGCTCGCCGACGACCCGCGGCCCGTCTGGAAGCGCCTGGCCTTCGAGGACGCCGAGGCCAACTTCGACGCCGCCTGCCGCCACGGCATCGAGGCCGAGCTGCGGTGGCCCCGTCCCGGACGCGCGGGCGGGGTCGCGACGCTGCCGGCGGTACGGCTCGTCCTCGACGAACTGCTGCCGCTGGCCGCCGCCGGACTCGACGCCTGGCACATCGAACCGGCCGACCGCGACCACTACCTCGGCATCATCGAGCAGCGCTGTCTGCGCCGGGTGAACGGCGCCTCCTGGCAGGCCGACACCTTCCACCGCGCCCTGGAGTCCGGCCTCGACCGGGAGGCGGCCCTCGCGGCGACCACCCGGCGCTACCGGACGCTGATGCACGGCGGGGAGCCCGTCCACACCTGGCCGGCCGGCATCGGCTGACCCGTCACCGGGGGTCCCCACAGCGACGTGGGCGATCATGTCAGGGTGGTCGCGTGCGGACGGGGACCGACCGTTCCGGACGAGGCCGCCGGATCGGCGTGCGCCCGCGACGGGAACTGGAGACAGGTGTGGTGTCGGAGCAATACATCAGGGACGCTTCCCTGCCCCCCGAGAGCCTGCCGCGCAAGCTCCTGCGCGACGAGACCCTGATCGTCCTCGCCCTCTCGCTCGGCGCCAGCGCGCTGTCGTCGCTCATCAGCTTCGTCGGCTCCCTGACCAGGCCCGGCGCGCTGAAGGAGCAGGCGGCGACGCTCAACGGCTCGTACGCGCCCGGGCGGCCGTGGCTCGACCTGTCCTGGCAGCTCTTCGGCATCGCCACGGCGCTGGTGCCGGTCGTGCTCGTGGCCCATCTGCTCACACGGGAGGGCGCCGGGCTGCGGGCCATCGGCTTCGACCGGACGCGGACCTGGTTCGACCTGGGTCGCGGGACGCTGGTCGCCGCCGGCATCGGCAGCGCGGGCCTCGCCTTCTACCTGGCGGCGCGGGCGTCCGGCTTCAACCTGACGGTGGTGCCGGAGTCGCTGCCCGAGGTGTGGTGGAAGTACCCGGTCCTGATCCTCTCGGCGGTACAGAACTCCGTCCTGGAGGAGGTCATCGTCGTCGGGTACCTGCTGCGCAGGCTGGGCCAGCTGGGCTGGAGCCCGATGGCCGCGCTGGTGGCCAGCTCCGTCCTGCGCGGCTCGTACCACCTCTACCAGGGCGTCGGCGGCTTCCTCGGCAACGTCGTCATGGGCGTCGTCTTCGTCCTGCTGTACCGCCGCTGGGGCAGGGCCGGCCCGCTGGTCGTGGCGCACGCCCTGCTCGACATCGTCGCCTTCGTCGGATACGGGCTGCTCGCCGGGAAGGTGGACTGGCTGCCCACCGGGTGAGGGGCGCGTGTCGGGGGCGCGTGTCGGGGGCGCGGAAAACGCGCCGCCGGGACCGCGCGCCGGAACGCGTACGGGTGCGCGGGAGCCGGCAGGGATCTGTGCGCGGGGGACCCGTGCAGGGGGAGGGGCGTGTCGCCTGAGGCGTACGCCCCTCCCCCTCCGTCGTCCCGTCCCCTTCCGCCCGAGCGTCCGGCGTGTTCGCCCGTGCGTCAGGCGTGCAGGTCGCCGTCGATCACGGTCACGGCCCGGCCGGACAGCAGGGTGCGCTCGCCGAGCAGGCGGGTGCGGACGAGACCGGTGCGGGCGCCGCCCTGGAACCCGGTCAGG
Source organism: Streptomyces sp. NPDC104202 (assembly GCF_055584185.1). Classification (NCBI taxonomy): domain Bacteria; kingdom Bacillati; phylum Actinomycetota; class Actinomycetes; order Kitasatosporales; family Streptomycetaceae; genus Streptomyces; species Streptomyces sp. NPDC104202. Next base: position 18,627 of record NZ_JBVJMN010000099.1, read on the forward strand.
TCCGCGCGCCCCAGCCGGGCGGACCACAGGGGGGCGAGCGCCGTGTGGGCGCTGCCGGTGACCGGGTCCTCGTCGATGCCGACGGCGGGGAAGAAGCCGCGGGAGACGAAGTCGTATCCGCTGTCGGGGCGTTCGGCGACGGCGGTCGCGATGATCCCCCGGGAGGAGAGCGACTTCAGGGCGGCGAAGTCCGGTGTGAGGGAGCGGACGGTGGCCTCGTCGCGCAGCTCGACGACCAGGTCGCCGATGTGGGCGGCCGTGTCGTGGACGGCGACCACCTCGGCGCCGAGGGCCTTGGCCAGCCCGTCGGGCACGGCGACGGGGGTGAGGGAGGAGGTCGGGAAGTCCATCGTGATCGTGCCGTCCGCCTCGGCGGTGGCGCCCAGGACGCCGGAGCGCGTCGCGAAGCGCACCGTCCCCTCCGTGGCGCCGGCGCCGTGCAGGACGTGGGCCGTCGCCAGTGTGGCGTGGCCGCACATGTCGACCTCGGTCGTGGGGGTGAACCAGCGTAGGGCCCAGTCCGCGTCACCGCCGGCGGGCAGCGGGTGGGCGAAGGCGGTCTCGGAGAGGTTGACCTCCGCGGCGACCTCCTGGAGCCAGGTGTCCTCCGGGAAGGAGTCGAGGAGCAGGACCCCCGCGGGGTTCCCCGAGAAGGGCCGGTCGGTGAAGGCGTCGACGATTCGGATGCGCATGTCAGCGACCGTACAAGGGCCGGAAATCGCGGGGCCAAGGCCAATCGCGGAGAACTGGACCGTCCGCCCCCGCCGTCTCGGAGGCATCTCGGTGCTCCGTGGGTCCTGGGGTGGGGGACGACCCGGGGGTCCGGGTCGTCCGGCCGTCGGAGCGCTTCTTCCCGCGTCGCCACGGCTCCTACCGGGGGTCGCGGTCGAACTGGGCTTTGGACCAGCGGTATCCGAGTGCGGTGAGGGCCAGGCACCAGGCGACGGCGATCCAGCCATTGGCGCCGATCTCGGTGCCGAGGAGCAGGCCGCGGAGGGTCTCGATGGCGGGGGTGAAGGGCTGGTACTGGGCGATGGGCTGGAACCAGCCCGGCATCGCGTCGATGGGGACGAAGGTGCTGGAGATCAGCGGCAGGAAGATCAGCGGCAGGGCGTTGTTGCTCGCGGCCTCCGCGTTGGGGCTCGCCATGCCCATCCCGACGGCGATCCACGTCAGTGCCAGGGCGAAGAGGGCCACCAGGCCGAAGGCCGCCAGCCACTCCAGGGCGGTGGCGTCGGTGGAGCGGAAGCCGATGGCGACCCCGACGCCGCCGACGAGGACCACGCTCGCGATCGACTGCAGGACGCTGCCGGCGACGTGTCCGAAGAGGACCGAGCCGCGGTGGATCGCCATGGTG
>NZ_JBVJMN010000100.1:0-19852 GCF_055584185.1 Streptomyces sp. NPDC104202
AGGGCGAAGACGGTTCCCTCGGGGATGTGCAGGTCGATGCCGTCGAGGACCTTCTTGTCGCCGTAGGACTTGCGCAGTCCCTCGACGGTGATGGCGGCGGGCGGCTGCGGACCGTCGTTGCGGTTCGACGTGGACATGACAGGTGAAGGCATGGAGCCCTCCCGTTCGATGGGGTGGGTGAGAGGGTGGGCGCGGGGCGGGCGCGAGGCGGGGGTCAGCCCCGGGCGCGGCGGATGTCGATGTTGCCGTGGCGGGTGCGGGCGCGGACCTCGACGGTGTCCTCGGTCTCCGCCGGGGACTCGGAGGCGGTGAGCGAGTTGCGCACCTGGCCGGAGCCGGAGCTGACGTCGAGCCAGGCGGCGGTGCCCTCCCGGACGCCGACCTCGATGGCGCCGTACGAGGTCTCCAGCTGGACCTTTCCGCGGGCGACCTCGCCGACGCGCAGGGTGCCGTGTGCCGTGGTGGCCACGACCGAGCCGCCGGCGCGGGCGATGTCGATGTCTCCGTTGGCTCCGCTGACCCGCAGGTCACCGGTGGCGGTGCCGATCGTCGTGGTGCCGTGCGAGTTCTTCAGGACGGCGGGGCCGTCGACGGATCCGACGCGCAGGCTGCCCGAGCTGGTGGTGATCTCCGCCTTGCCCTCGACCCGGTCCACGGTGATCGAGCCGTGCGAGGCCGTCAGGTGCAGCGGGCCCGTGCTGTCGAGCCGTACGTCACCGGCGGAGGTCTTCACGCGGACCTCGCCGAGGCGCCCCTCGCCGAGGACCTGCGCCCAGGCGCCGGTCAGCTCGACGTGCGAACCGGTGGGGAGTTCGACCGTCACGTCGACGGTGCCGGTGCGCCCCACGAGGTAGCGCTGCTTGGGCGTCCTGACCGTCAGCACGCCGCCCGCGCAGGACACCTCCGTCTGCTCCGCGGCGCGGACGTCCTGGTCCTTCTTCGGGTCGCGGGGCCGCACCTCGACGACGGTGTCGAGACGGTCGGTCGCGGTGAACTGGATGGACCCGGCGTCCACGCGCGCAGTGGCCGAGATCGGTTCGGGGGTGTCGAAAGAAGGCATGGCTGTCCCGTCCTCTTGGGTCTTCAGGGCGTCCCCGCTGGTGGGACGTGGTCTGGGTGAAGTGGTGCGGGCGGGCGGGGTGCGCCGTCTAGCGCACCCAGCCCGTGAAGTTCTGTCCGACGGACCGGGTCTTCTCCGTCGTGCGCGGCCGGCCGCCGCCGTCGACCGCGGCCGCCACGGCGCGGATCAGCCAGGCGTTGACCGACAGGCCCTCGCGGCCGGCCGCCTCCTCGGCGCGGGCCTTGAGATGGGCCGGCAGGCGCAGGTTGACCCGCGCGGTGCCGCCCTCGTCCCCCTCGGCGGGAGCCGGGGCCGCGAGCGGTTCGACGGAGGCGTGGGGCTCCGAGGGGGCCTCGCCGCCGGTGGGCGGCAGCGTCACCACGAAGTCGGGGTCCAGCCCCCGCAGCCGTACGTCGACCGAGCCGGGGGCGAGCTCGCGGGTGATCTCGTCCGTCGCCGCGGAGAGCACGTTGAGCATGGTCAGCCGGGCCGCCGACTCCAGGGGCGCGGTGAGCCGGTCGGCCAGCTCGCGGGCTTCCTGGCCGCCGGCTTCGGCGGCCACCGCGAGTTCGCGGCGGAGGGTGTCGACATACGGGGTGAGGTCCATGACGCCATCATGGCACCATCATGGCGCCACGCGCAAGCGCTGATGCGTCATGGCATCCAGGGTGTCGTGGTTACCGTCCTGACCTGCGGAAATGGGATTCAGGTGGGTGTTTGACCTGGAGTGGGGTGGCGTCGACAGCGTCTGGGTGGCGCCATCTGGTGCCATTCGGTGTCATGTGGCGCCACCCGTGGTGATGCGACGCCGGCCGACGTCGGGGGTCCACCTTGGGGCGGTACTCATTCGGTTGTTGCTCGGCGAGCGGTTCCGATATATCGTTGAGGCATCGCGACAGTTCGACGATGAATCCCGATGGAAGGAGCGTTGCGATGCGTTCACCTGGACACGAGTACGGAAACGGACACGGAGCCGGTCGTGGGGGCTGCGGCCCCCGCGGGGACTTCGAAGGGCGACGGGCCGCGTTCGGGCCGTTCGGCCCGGGCTTCGGAGGAGGTCCCTTCGGGGGCGGCTTCGGAGGGCGCGGGCGTGGCGGCGGTGGCCGGGGGAGGGCGCGACGCGGTGACGTGCGCGCCTCGATCCTCGCGCTGCTGAAGGACCGGCCGATGCACGGTTACGAGATGATCCGCGAGATCGGCGAGCGCAGTGACGGGGCCTGGAAGCCCAGTCCGGGTTCGGTCTACCCGACCCTCCAGATGCTGGAGGACGAGGGGCTGATCACCAGCGCGAGCGAGGGCGGCAAGAAGCTGTTCACGCTCACCGAGGCGGGGCGCGCCGAGGCCGAGGAAGGTCCGGACGCTCCGTGGGAGGAGGCCGGCCGCGGGGTCGACTGGGAGGCCGTGAACGAGATCCGGCAGGCCGGCTTCGGTCTGATGGAGGCGTTCGGCCAGGTCTGGAAGACCGGCACCCCGGAGCAGCGCCAGAAGGCCGTCGGCGTGATCAACGAGGCCCGCAAGAAGCTGTACCTGATCCTGGCCGACGAGGGCTGACGGCCGTCCGTCGGCACGAGGGCCCCGCGGCACACCGCCGCGGGGCCCTCGTCGTGGGTGCGGGTCAGGCGACGAGGCCCGACAGCTTGCGCAGGGACTCGGTGAGCGCCGCCGTCGCCGAATCCTTCAGCTTGCCCGCCATCAGGGACACCGCCGCACCGGTGAACTCCCCGTCGATCCGCACCGTCGTCGCGTCCCCGTCCGGCTCCAGCGAGTAGCGGGTCGTGACCACGACGCCCATGGGTCCCTTTCCCTTGATGGCGAAGGCCCGCTCGGACTCCAGCTCCTCGATCGTCCAGAGCACCTCGGCCGGGAAGCCCATCAGCTTCATGTTCTCGGTGAAGGTCGCTCCCGCCGCGAGGGGCGCCGGCCCGCCGTGCGGGAAGTCGGTGTGGGTGGCGTTCCACTCGCCGTACGAGGAGAAGTCCGTGAGCTGCGCCCAGACCTTCCCGGTCGGCGCCTCGATCCGTGCCTCCGCGCTGACTTCGGCCATGAGACCACCCCTTCACGCGTGCCAACTGGGTTCCGGTGTCGCGGAACGTAGCGGGACGGCCGTGAACATTCAATACTGATGAACCGTCAGTTCTGCGGCCGCGGGCCCCGCACCGTCGCCGATCCACCAGATCTCGGCCGCGTCGAAGCAGTCGGAGGCCCGCGGTGCCCCGTCCTCCTCGTGGCAGTGGAAGGCGGCCCAGAACAGATCCGCGGGCAGCGCCTCCCGGGGCGCGTACACCCGGTACACGTACTGCCGCCCGTCGTGCGCGAGCAGGGACACCATCCAGAACACGACCGGAAGACGTGGGACACGGGGCCTGTGGTTGCAAGAGGGGCGCGAAGCAAGGCGGCGCGCGCCTCATGGGGCCCGTCCATGCAATCTCATCCGTAAGGAGGAGGAACCGTGCACCCGTGCCCAACCCCGGTGGGATGCGGACATGCTTCTCCCCGGTGATGCCCCGGCCGCTTCCGCCTGATGAGGTGGGAGGGTGCACCATCCCGTCCCGCTTCCCCCGCCGCCCCGGCAGCCCGCCGCCCTGCGCGCGGAGCTCGTCTCCTTCCTGACCCCCTCGCTCGGCGCGGTCGTGACGGGTGCCCGCCGCAGAGCGCTCCGGGACGGCGACCGGCAGATCGACACCGCGCACCTCCTGCACGGACTGCTGGAGTCCGACCCCGAGGTGCGCGCCGCGTTCGACGGCCGACGGCTGGCCCGCGCCCTCGGCTACCTGGCCCAGCGGTCCATCGGCTACGGCCTCCGGTGGCAGCGTTCGGTCGAGGACTCCGGCGCCGGACGTCTCCTCCCCGCCGTGCGGGAGGCCGCGCCCCAGGGGGCCCGCGCCTCCGGCTGGTCCCCGGCCGCGACCACCGCCCTGGAAGGCGCCTTCCGGCGGGCCGCCGAGCGCGGCGACGACCGGGTGCACGGCCTCGACCTCCTCTCCGTCGTCGCCGCCGATCCCGAGAGCCGCGCGGCCGAGGTGCTGCGCCGTGCCGGCGTCGATCCGGCGACGCTCGCCGCCGGGGTCGAGGAGGGCGAGCGCGCGCGCCTTCGTCCGGGCGACGCCGCGGACACCGGCGCGGACGGCCGTCCGGACGCGGGCGCGGACGGGGCGGTCGGTGTGGGGGCGGGTGCCGACGGGCGCGCAGGGGTGTCGGAGGCGCGGGCCGGTGTCGACGGGTGCGCAGGGGTGTCGGGGACGCGGGCCGGTGTCGACGGGTGCGCAGGGGTGTCGCAGGCGCGGGCCGGTGCCGCCGGCGGGGCGCTCGACGTCCATGGCCGCGCCGACGCGGGCGTCCGTTTCGACACCCGCCCCGACACCCGCGGTGAGGAGTCGTCTCAACAGGTGTGACGGGGGTTACGCACCTGACGGCGTCCTGTCATGATGGCCTGATGTACGCGTCTCAGGGGAGAAGCGCCGGCCTGGGACTAGCCCTGGCCTCGGCCTTCGCATTCGGTGGTTCAGGTGTGGCGGCGAAGCCGCTCATCGAGGCGGGGCTCGACCCGCTGCACGTGGTGTGGCTCCGGGTGGCCGGTGCCGCCCTCGTCATGCTGCCGGTGGCCTGGCGCCACCGTGACCTCCTGCGACGCAAACCCGCCCTCCTCGTGGGCTTCGGCCTGCTCGCCGTCGCCGGTGTCCAGGCGTTCTACTTCGCCTCGATCTCCCGGATACCCGTCGGCGTCGCCCTGCTCATCGAGTACCTCGCGCCCGCCCTCGTCCTCGGCTGGGTCCGCTTCGTGCAGCGGCGGCCCGTGACGCGCGCCGCCGCCCTCGGCGTGATCCTCGCCGCCGGCGGGCTCGCCTGCGTCGTCCAGGTCTGGTCCGGCCTGAGCTTCGACCTCCTCGGCCTGCTCCTCGCGCTCGCCGCCGCCTGCTGCCAGGTCGGCTACTTCGTCCTCTCCGACCAGGGCTCCGACGAGGCCGAGCAGGCCGACCCGCTCGGCGTCATCGCGTACGGACTGCTCATCGGTGCGCTCGTGCTCACCGCCGTCGCCCGCCCCTGGACCATGGACTGGTCGCTCCTCGGCGGCCGCGCGGACATGGACGGCAGCAGCGTGCCCGCGTGGCTGCTGCTCGGCTGGATCGTCCTCGTCGCCACCGTCCTCGCGTACGTCACCGGCGTCATCTCGGTGCGCCGCCTCTCCCCGCAGGTGGCGGGTGTCGTGGCCTGCCTGGAGGCCGTGATCGCGACCGCCTTCGCCTGGATCCTGCTCGGCGAGCACCTGGACGCGCCCCAGATCATCGGTGGTGCCGTCGTGCTCGTCGGCGCCTTCATCGCGCAGTCGTCGACGCCGAAGGCCCCGGCGGCCGGGCCCGTGGCGGGCTCCGGACCGACGGTGGAGGCGATGCCCGCCGTCGTGCCCGAGCGCGGCGACGGAGCCGGTGACGGTGCCGCCGGTTCCGGTGAGTCCGTGGCGGGACGGGATCCGGAGTTGTCCGGCGGTCGGACCGGACCGTAGGGTGCGCCCCATGCAGAAGACCGTGCTTCCGCCTCCCGCCGCCTAGCGCGCGCGGAGCCTTCCTCCTCGACGAAGACCGGGCTCGGCCGGGCGGACATCCGCCCCCGAGCGGTTCGTCGCTGCCCGCGCGCGGATCCCAGCGACCACCTTTCCCTCCTGTCTTCCACGGAGAAGTCACGTGTCGAACTCCTCGGAATCCGCCCTGTCCGTCGGGCGGAGCCTGCTCTGTCTGATCGTCGCCGGCATCGCCTGGGGCACGGCCGGTGCCGCCGCCTCGCTGATCTTCCGGATCAGCGACATGGGGCCGCTCGCCCTGTCGTTCTGGCGCTGCGTGGGCGGTCTCGTCCTGCTCCTCGGGGCGCTCGCGGTGCGGCCCCGGCGCGCCGCCCGCACGGCGGGGGAGCCCCGCGGCCGGCGGACGGCCCGCATCCTCGGTACGGGGATCGGGCTCACCGTCTTCCAGAGCGCCTACTTCGCCGCCGTCCAGGCCACGGGCCTGGCGGTCGGCACCGTCGTCACCCTCGGCGCGGGCCCCGTCCTCATCGCCGTCGGCGCCCGGCTCACCCTGGGGGAGCGCCTCGGCCGGGGCGGGATCGCCGCCGTCACGGGCGCGCTGGCCGGGCTCGCCGTGCTGGTCCTGGGCGGCGGGGCGGCGGAGGTGCGGCCGCTGGGCGTCCTCCTCGCCGTCGTCTCCGCGGCCGGGTACGCGGCGATCACGCTGCTCACCCGCCGGCTCGGCCGCGGCGGCGGAGGCGCGGACGCCCTGGCGACCACCACCTGGGCCTTCGCCATCGGAGCGGCCGGACTGCTGCCGGCCGGGCTCGCCGAGGGACTCGTGCCGCACACGGAAGCGCCCCTGAGCGTGGTGCTCCTGCTGCTCTACGTGGCCGCGGTCCCCACGGCGCTGGCCTACGCGCTCTACTTCGCGGGGGCGGCCGTCGTCCGGGCCGCCACCGTCTCCGTGATCATGCTCCTGGAACCGGTGAGCGCGGCCGTCATCGCCGTCTCGCTCCTCGGTGAGGAGCTCACCGCCGCCATCGTCCTCGGAACGCTCCTGCTGCTCGCCGCGGTCACCGGCCTGGCCTTCGCCGAGGCCCGGACGGCGGTGGTGGAACGCCGACGGGAGGAGCCGGTGGCGGTCTAGGGCTTCGGGCCGGGGTGCGGTCCCGCCGGTTTCGGGCGGTCCGCGCCCCCGCCGACCGCCGGTTTCGGGCGGGCCGCGTCCCCACCGGTCCCGGTGGGGCCGATAAGGCGTCCGTGCGGCCGGTGGGGACGGACGGCGTCAGCCGCCGGTGCGCCGGCGGAGCTGGTGGGCGCGGGCGGCCAGGTCGCCGGGGCCGGCGCGCTCGGCGAGCCGTTCCGCCACGCGGTCCTGGACGTCCTGCGGCTTGTTGCCCGCGTACTTGAACTTGGCCCGCACCTCGGTCACCTCCAGGTCCAGCACGCGGATGCCCGGGAGCATGCGGCCGAACGGGGCCTCGCCGGGGGCGGCGGGCGCGGTGCCGCCCTCCGGCTGGAAGTGGGCGACCTGAAGGTTGAGCAGTTCGGCCTTCTCCGCCGGGTCGTCGACCACGCGCGCGGTGCAGCGCAACTGGACGGCCGCGTAGTACGAGGTGGGGGTGCCGTGCGCGGCCGGGGCGTCGGCGGGTGCCGTCCAGGTGCCCGGCACGAAGACGTAGTCGTCGACCACGCTCAGCAGCACGACGGGGCCGGCCTCGACGGCCCGCCACAGCGGATTGGGGCGGGCGAGGTGGGCCAGGACACGGCCGTACGGGCCGGGCTCGGCGTCGTACCGGAAGTGCAGCGGCTGCACCCACGGCGGATCGCCGGGCAGGCCGTTGACGGCGAGCTGGCCGAAGTCGTGGCGGGAGAGCCACGCGCGCCACTCGCCCTCGTCGTGCGCGGCGTCCCAGGGATGGATCAGCATCGGGGTCAGGCCGCCCTCAGAGCGCGGAGAGGTAGGCGGGCAGGGCCACGGCCGGGTCGAGGTCGTCGGCCGGGACCGGGGCGCCGTAACCGCCCCGCAGGGGGACCACGCCGGACCAGTGGGGCAGGCCGAGGTCCTCGGCGTCGTCGTTGGGGCCGCCGGTGCGGACCTTCGCCGAGACCTCGTCCAGGTCCAGCCGGATCACGGCCGTGGCGGCGAGCTCCTTGGCGTTCGCCGGCCGCGAGTCGGCGGAGCGGCCCGGGACGACGTGGTCGACGAGCGCGTCGAGGGCGGTGCGCAGCTCCTCGGGGTCGGTGACCTGGTGGGCGGTGCCGTGGACGACGACCGAGCGGTAGTTGAGGGAGTGGTGGAACGCGGACCGGGCCAGGACCAGACCGTCGACGTGGGTGACGGTCAGGCAGACGGGCAGGCCGGGGGCCTTCACCCCGTCCCCGGTGGCGCGCAGCGGGCGCGAGCCGGTCGAGCCGTGCACGTAGAGCCGGTCGCCGACCCTGCCGTAGAGCGTGGGAAGCACCACCGGCGCCCCGTCGCGGACGAAGCCGAGGTGGCAGACGTACGCCTCGTCGAGAATCGAGTGGACCAGGGCCTTGTCGTACGACGCGCGCTCCCGGGAGCGGGTGGGCACGGTCCGGTCGGTGGGCGTGTAGGTCTCGGCGGCGGCGGTCATTGCGGACTCCATTGCACTAGTGCATAATCTATTTTGTGCTAGGAGAGTATCGGATCGAAGGTCGCCGCGCATCGGACATCGCCGCCAGCGTCGAGCGCGGAGTCGGGGCCGGCGCCCTGGAGCCCGGCCAACTGCTGCCGCCCATGCGGGAATTGGCCCAGACGCTCGGCGTCAACGCCAACACGGTCGCCGCCGCCTACCGCACCCTGCGCGAACGCGGGGTCATCGAGACGGACGGCCGGCGTGGCAGCCGGGTACGGCCCCGCCCCGCCACGACCGCCCGCGGCTCCCTCCGGGTCGACGCCCCCGCCGGGGTCCGGGACGTCAGCAACGGCAGCCCCGACCCCGCCCTGCTGCCCCCGCTCGGCGACGCCCTCGCCGAGGTCGCCCGGCAGTACGCCGCCCACCCCGGCCTGTACGGAGAAGCCCCCGTCGACGAGGAGTTCACCCGCCTCGCCCGCGCCGCCTTCGACGCCGACGGCGTGCCGGACGGACCGGTCGGCGTGGCCTCCGGCTCCCTCGACGCCGTCGAACGCGTCCTCGCCGCCCACCTCAGGCCCGGCGACGCCGTCGCCGTCGAAGACCCCGGCTGGGGCAGCCTCCTCGACCTCGTCCCCGCGCTCGGTCTGCGCCCCGTCCCCGTCCCCGTCGACGACGACGGGCCGCTCCCCGAGCACGTCGAACGCGCCGTACGCCACGACGGCGCCCGTGCCGTCATCGTCACCGACCGCGCCCAGAACCCCACCGGCGCCTGCGTCACCGCGGACCGCGCCCGCGAACTCCGCCGCGTCCTCGCCGCCCACCCCGACGTCCTCCTCGTCGAGGACGACCACGGCCACGGCATCGTCTCCCAGCCGCTCCACCCGCTCGCCGGCGTCACCGACCACTGGGTCCTCGTCCGCTCCGTCGCCAAGGCGTACGGCCCCGACCTGCGCATCGCCGCCTTCACCGGCGACCCCGAGACCCTCGACCGCGTCCTCGGCCGCCAGCAGCTCGGCCCCGGCTGGGTCAGCCGCCTCCTCCAGCGCACCGTCGCCCACCTCTGGGCCGCCGACGCCGTCGACCCCGCCGCCGTCTCCCGCTCCTACGGCACCCGCCGCGACGGCCTCGTCCGCGCCCTCGCCCGCCGCGGCGTCCCCGCGCACGGCCGCGGCGGCATGAACGTCTGGGTCCCCGTCGCCGACGAGACCGCCGCCGTCGCCCGCCTCGTCGCCGACGGCTGGGCGGTCGCGCCCGGTGCGCGCTTCCGCATGGACACGGGGCCGGCCGTCCGGCTCACCGTCTCCTTCCTCGCCCCCTCCGACATCGAACCGCTCGCGGAGGCGGTGGCGGGGGCGGCGCGGAGGGGGGTGGCGCGGAGCTTCGGGTAGGGGGTGGGGGTCAGCGGCGGCGGGTCTGGGTGAGGGCGGCGCCCGCGAGGACGATGAGGGCGCCGACGGGGGTGTTCCAGGTGAGGTGTTCGTCGAGGAGGGCGACGCCGGCGGTGGTGGCGATGACGGGGATGAAGTACGTGACCATGGAGGCGGTGGTGGGGCCGACCTCGGCGACGACGCCGTACTGGAGGAGCATCGCGTACCCGGTGCCGAGCGCGCCCAGGGCGATGACGGCGAGCAGGGGGAGCAGCTCGACGGAGTGGGGGACCGAGGTGAAGAGCGGGGTGACGACGGCGAGCTGGAGCGTGGCGAGGCCGACCTGGGAGCCGGCGAGGGAGAGGTGGGAGGCGCCGGTGCCGGCCAGGGTGCGGCGGACGTAGATCCAGCCGACCGCGTAGCTGAAGGAGGCGAGCAGGGCGAGCGCCGTACCGGTGACGTCGAGGCCGGAGAAGCCCTGCCAGGCGCCGAGGACGGTGAGGACGCCCATGAAGCCGATGCCGAGGCCGGCGGCACGGACGCGGGTCGGGCGGTCCTCGGAGAGGGCGACGAGCGAGAGCAGCATGCCCCAGAGCGGGGTGGTCGCGTTGCAGATGCCCGCGAGGGTCGAGGGGATCGTCAGCTCCGCGTAGGCGAACAGCGAGAACGGCAGCGCGTTGAGGAGGAACGCGGCGACCGTCAGGTGGCCCCAGACGCGCGCACCGCGCGGGAGGCGGTCGCGCTTCACGACGAGGGCGACGGCGAGCACCGCCGTACCGAACAGCAGCCGTCCGAAGGTGACCTGGAACGGGGCGAAGCCCTCCGTGCCGACCTTGATGAAGAGGAAGCTGAAACCCCAGATCAGCGCGAGCGCGCCGAAGCGGACCCGCCAGTCGAGCAGCCGCGCGCCGCGGGCGGGCCGAGCGGTGGTCGCGAGGCCGGGGGCGGCGGGGGAGACGGGGGCTGCGGTGCGGGCGGGTGCCGGGGAGGGCGGGGCTGCGGGGCTCATGCCCCTCAGGGTGACCGGACGGACGTCGTAGGACAAGCGAGAATTCCTCGACCTCTTCCCTTAGCATTCCTTACATGTTGAATCTGGAGCGCCTCCGCACGCTCGACGCCCTCGCGCGGCACGGTTCGGTGAGCGGCGCGGCCGACGGCCTGCACGTGACCACCTCGGCCGTCTCCCAGCAGCTGTCCAAGCTGGAGCGCGAGGTGGGGCAGCAGCTGCTCGCCAAGAACGGGCGGGGGGTCCGGCTCACCGACGCCGGGCTCCTGCTCGCCGAGCACGCCGCGCGCATCCTCTCCCAGGTCCAGCTGGCCCAGGCCGACATCGAGGCCCAGCGGGGCCAGGTCGTGGGGGAGGTGCGGGTCGCCGGCTTCCCGACGGCCGCCCGCGGGCTCTTCCCCGCCGCGCTCGCCGCCCTGCGCGAGGGGCATCCCGAGCTCCGCGTCCGCACGACGGAGCGCGAGCCCGAGCAGGGGGTGCGCGCGGTGCTCCGCGGCGACGCCGACCTCGCGCTCGTCCTGGACTGGAGCAACAAGCGGGCGCCCGTGCCCGGGGGACTGCAGCGCGCCCACCTCCTGGACGACACGGCCGACGTGGCCCTGCCCGCCGGGCACCGGCTCGCCGGGCGGGACGCCGTGGACCTGGTCGACTTCGCCGACGAGGAGTGGGTGTCCTGGCCGGAGGGCGAGTTCTGTCACGACTGGCTGATGTTCACCCTGCGGTCGCAGGGCATCGAGCCGCGCATCGGCCATCTGGCGGGCGAGCACCACACGCAGCTCGCGCTCGTCGCGGCCGGCCTCGGGGTCTGCGTGACCCCGCGGCTCGGCCGACCGGTGCCGGACGGCGTCGTCTTCGTCCCCGTGCGCCAGCCGGTCCGCCGCCACATCTACGCCACCTGGCGCGCCGACGCGGGACGCCGCCCCTCCGTGCGGGCCGTGGTGAACGCCCTGCGCGCGGCCGCCGGGCCGCTGGAGAGCTGAGCGGCGGCCGGGGTCCCGGTCCGTGGCGGTCCGGGGCCCGTGGTGCCCGGCCCGTCAGAGGGAGGCCAGTTTCCGGAAGTCCCAGGAGGCGACGGCGTCCGGGGTGAGCCGGAGCCAGGCGTGGCGGCCGTCATGGGGCATCTCCGCGAGACCGAAGTTCTTGGCGGCGAAGAGCTGTTCGGGGACGTCGAGTTCGGGGCAGGGGGCGCCGGTGCGCGGCGCCTCGCCGACGAAGACGGCGGTTCCCGACAGCTCGACCCCGCGCAGGTCCCCGTACTCCTCGCCGTCGTCGATCACGACCGCGATCCTCGGGTCGGCCCGGAGCTCCGCCCAGCGGCGGCTGCGGGTGATCGAGTACAGCCACAGGGAGGTGCCGTCCCAGGCGAACCAGAGCGCGCTGACGTGCGGGCGGCCGTCGGCGGAGACGGTGGCGACCCGGCAGGTGCGCTGTTCGGCGAGGAAGGAGTCGAGCTCGGCCGGGGTCATCATGATCCGGCGTCCGCGGCGCTGTGCGACGCTCATCGTGCGCACCCTTCTAGATTTCTGATGAGACGTCAGAAAGCATGGAGGGCCATCCACGTGCGTGCAAGGGGGAGACCATGGGGCAGAGTGCGGCAGAACGGCTCGGGGAGCGCCTCCGGCCGGACGGCGGGGTCGTGCTGCTCACCGTCGAGTGCCAGCAGGGAGTCGTCGGTACGGAGAGCGCTCTGCCCGAACTGGCCCTGGCTGCCCGCAGGTCCGGCGCCCTGCGCAACGTCGCGCGGCTGGTCGCCGCGGCGCACCGGGCCGACGTCCAGGTCGTGCACGCCGTCGCCGAGCGGCGCCCCGACGGACGGGGCGCCAACTCCAACGCGCGGCTGTTCCGGGCCGCCGCCCGGCTGCCCGTGCAGCAGCACAGCGGCAGTACGGCGGTGCGGATCGCCGAACCGATCGAGGTCGCCGACGAGGACCTCGTCGTCCGCCGCCTGCACGGGCTCTCGCCGCTCGCCGGCACGGACGTCGACCCCCTGCTGCGCAACCTCGGCTGCCGGACGCTGGTCGTCACGGGCGTCTCCGCCAACGTGGCCGTGCCCAACGCCGTGTTCGACGCCGTGAACCTCGGCTACACCGTGGTCGTGCCCGGCGACGCCATCGCGGGGGTGCCGGCCGACTACACCCCCGCGATGATCCGGCACACCCTCGCGCTGGTCGCCACGATCACGACGACCGACGACGTACTGGCGTGCTGGAAGACCCCCGGGAACGCCGGGCGGAGCGGGGGCGCCGTCAGCCGAGGCTGATCTCCTCGCCCACCACCTGGATCGGCATCGGCGGCAGCGGAGCCGTCGCGGGACCGGCCTTCACGCTGCCGTCCGACGCGTCGAAGCGGCTCTGGTGGCACGGGCAGACGATCGTGCCGCTCTCGACGGAGCCCACGGCGCACCCCGCGTGCGTGCACTTCGAGGAGAAGGCCTTGAACTCGCCGGCCTTCGGCTGGGTGATCACCAGGCCCTTGTCGGCGAGGACCTTCCCGCCGCCCACCGGGATGTCCCCCGTCCTGGCCAGCGGGGCGTCCGTCGGCGTGTCCACCGCCGTGTTCTTGTCGTCCGCGCCGCCCCCGCAGGCGGCGAGCGCCGCCGCCAGGCCCGCGCTGCCCGCCGCCGCGACCACCGTCCGGCGTGCCACTCCGCTCATGTACTGCCCCTCTTCCCTCGGTGCACTGCTGTCGGCACCTGACGGTACGGCTGTGAGCTGTGTCCCGTTCACAGGATGGGGTCTTCGGTCGCCTTACAGTTCACAGTAGAGTGTCGGAACTTGGACACCTGAAGATGAAAGTGTCCACGCTCGGGGGTGGCTCGGGGCCGTCCGACAACGCCGGAACGGGGGCCGTGCATGCCGACGCACTCGGTCGGTGCCCATCACGTACGGGCCGTGCTCCTGGGCGCGGAGCGGCGCGGGGTGGCCGTGACGCCGCTGCTCACGCGCGCCGGGCTGCCGGCCACGCTCGTCGGCGAACCCCGCGCGCGCGTGTCGGCCGAGGAGTTCTGCCGGCTGCTGCGGATGGTGTGGGCCACGCTGGACGACGAGTTGATCGGTTTCGGCGGGGCGCCCAGCAAGGTGGGCACCTTCGCCATGATGGCCCACGTCGCGGTGCACGGCAGCCGGGACCTGCGCGAGGCGCTCCGGCGCTGCCAGACCTTCTACTCCCTCTTCCCCGCGGGGCCGCGCTTCCGGCTCGTCGAGCCCGCGCCCGGTGGGGACGGCGAACCCGACGAGGCCCGCGTGGAGTTCGACGTCTCCGCGTACGACGACCCGCTCCACTTCGGCGCGGAGTCCACCGTGCTCGTCGCGGACCGTTTCGCCGGCTGGCTCATCCGGCGCCGCACCGGTCTGCGCCGGGTCGAGTTCGTCCACCCCGCACCCCGGCACGCCCGTGAGTACGCCCTCCTGTTCGGCGCCCCCTGCGTCTTCGGCGCCGCCCGCACCGCCGCCGTCTTCGACCGCGCCGACCTCGACGAACCCGTGCTGCGCGACACGGCGGCCCTCAGGGCCTTCCTCCGCCGCGCCCCGGTCGACGTGCTCGTCCGCGCCGACCACGGCAGTACCGCGAGCGGCCGGGTGCGCCACCTCATCGGCCGCGCTCTCCCCGCAGGGCCCGTGCCCACCCCCGAACAGCTCGCCGAGCGGCTGGCCGTCAGCCCGCAGACCCTCCGCCGCCGGCTGGCCGCCGAAGGCACCACCTACCAGCGCCTCCGCGACCAGGTGCGCCGTGACCACGCCCTCGCCGAGCTGACCGTCGGCCGCGTCTCCATCGAGCACCTCTCCCGCCGGCTCGGCTTCTCCGAACCCAGCGCCTTCCATCGCGCCTTCCGCCGCTGGACCGGCGAGACCCCCCGCGCCTACCGCGCCCGCTCCCACCCGACGGACCCCCCGGCCCCCGGCGACCGGGCGGACTGAGGTCCCGGGGGCGGGCGCCCCGGGGTCAACAACCCTGAGCGGTACGGTCACGGCCCCGGCGCGGGGGCGCGCTTACCGTCCCGCCATGACCGAGACGGACGGGTCCGGGGGCGTGGACCGGTGAAGGCGGGACGGGCGGCGGGCGCCGCGGCGGGCGTGGCCGTGCTGCTCTGCGTCGTGGCGGGAGCGGCGGTGACCGCGCTGGGGGTGCGGGTGGACGGGACGAGCATGACGCCGACGCTCCGTCCGGGCGACCGGGTACTCGTGGCGCCGGGGTCGGAGGGCGAGGCGCACCGGTTCGACGTGGTGCTGCTGCGGGCGACGGCCAGGGACGCGCTGCTGGTGAAGCGGGTGATCGGACTGCCCGGGGACCGGGTGGCGGTGGTGTCGACGCCCGAGGAGCCGTTCCTCGTCCTGCTCCAGGAGGGCGGGCGGGGTCCCGTCCACCGGGTGGTCGCGCCGCAGTGGGCGCAGGCCCGGCGTACGGGGGCCTGCTGCGCGCCGGACGGGACCCGGTCGGGGCGGCCGGAGCTGAGGACGGTGCCCGAGGGGGCGTTCTTCTACCTGGGCGACAACCCCGATCTGTCCGACGACTCCCGGGTGTACGGCTGGGGCGAGATCGGCCGGGTCGAGGGGCGGATCGGCCTGCGGGCCTTCCCCGTGACCTCGGAACGGGACCTCGGCAACCTGCCCGTGCTGGAGGAGTACCGGGGGCCGGCCCCGTGACGGCCGGGGACCCGGGGCGGCAAGCGTGACGGCCAGGGCTCCGGGAGTCAGGCCCGTGGCGGCTGGGGGCCGGTGCTCAGGGCGACCCGGACCACGGTGTCGGCGACGCGGCGGGCGGACGCCTCGGGTGAGGGGCCGGCCTGCACGATGTGGCTGGCGGTGAGCCGGACCGCGGCGTCCACGGCCAGTTCGCGGGCGACGGGGTCGACGCTCGGCCACGCCTCGGTGACGTAGGCGTCAACCATCGCCGTCGCCGTGTCGAAGGCCGCGGCCGAACGCGTGGTCAGGTAGGAGAGGAGTCCGTCCTCACCGGTGCTGGTCAGCATGGCCTTGATCAGCGGGTTGCGGCCGGCCAGCGTGAGGGTGAAGCCGACGGCCGCCTCGACGGCCGCGTGCAGGTCGTCGCGGTGCGCGTCCAGGCCCTGCTGGATGCCGACGAGGCAGCGTTCGAGCTCGCGCCGGAAGAGGGCCTCGCCGACGGCCTCCTTGGAGGGGAACTCGGAGTACAGCGTCTGGCGGCTGACGCCGACCGCGTCGGCCAGGTGCGCCATGCGCAGCTTGTCGAAGCCGCGGTCCGCGACCGCCTCGTACGCGGCGTCCAGGAGCCGCTCGCGCAGCAGCGTCCGGACCGTCTCCCTGAACCGTGGCATCGGCCAAGCCTAGTCCAGCGGCAATTCTTCCCAGGATTGTCCGAAGTGTTGACACTCCTTCCAAGAGTGTCCAATTCTCGAACAAGCAGCCGCACAGTGTCATCCGTCTCGGACCATCAGGCCGCGGGCGTCCGGCTGCGTTCACCTCCCCACCCGCGCGCCGTGTGCGGGACGACGGTTGGAGACCACATGCAGAACGAGACCAGAGGCGTCACCCGCTGGCGCAGATCGGCCTTCCTGGCCCTTCCGGCGACCGCGGCCGTCGCCGCGATGGCCACGGCGATGGTCCAGGGCGCGCTCGCCGCGAACCTCTCGCTGACCAGCGTCCCCTTCACCCTCAGCTCGAAGACCGTCGCCGCGCCCCAGGGCATCGGCGCGGTGATGCACACCATCGACGCCGGCGGGGCCAAGGGCGCCGCCGAGGTCGGCATCGCCAAGGCGGGGCTCGACGGCATCTGCGTCCACGCCGTCCAGTCCGTGAACCTCCCCGTCATCGGCAGCCTGGGCACCTGGTCGCTCAACATCTCCTCGCCCGCCGCGGCCACCCCGCTCACCAGCGACCAGCTCGTCGCCGGTGCCGGACTCCAGGCCAGCAAGCTGGTCCTGGACGCCCAGTCGCTGAAGGCGGCGACCGCCACGCTGAACGCCGGCGACGCCACCCCGAACGTCATCGGTGCCGCCGCCGACGGCGCCGGGATCAAGGGCACCGGCATCGACGACGGAACCCCGGGCCAGTTCGGCCTCGACGCCACCGGTGGCCGTACCGACATCAAGAACCTCAACGCCGACGCCAACGGCGCCACGATCTCCGGCGCGATCACCCTGCCCGACCTCGCCATCGGCATCGCCCACGGCGACAAGGGCTGCTGACCCCTCGTCCGGACCGCCACCCTCACGGGCCGGGACCCCGTGCGACCGGTACGTGCGCGGGGCCCCGGCCCTCCCCACCGACCCACCGCTGTGAGGCATCCATGAGCACCGATCCGCCGCCCGAGCCGACCGAGGGGCCCGCCCCGGGCCGACCGCACCGCGCACGCCGCGCGTTCCGCCGCTGGCGCCGCACCCGCCCCTTCTGGGCGGCCCTGTGGACCGGGGCCGGAGGCTTCGTCATCTTCTTCCTGCCGATGGCGCCGCTCGGCAGGATCCTCCAGGTCGGCGTCGGAGGGATCGCCGGCATGGCCGGCGGCGTCGTCCTCATGGCGATGGCCGCGCTGATCCTGCTGATGCCCGGTCAGCGGCACACCGCCGGCGTCCTCGCGGTGATCGCCGGGGTCGCCTCCTTCCCCCTCTCCAACCTCGGCGGCCTGTTCGTCGGCATGTTCCTCTCCGTCCTCGGCGGCTCCATGGCCTTCGCCTGGCTGCCCGAGAAGCCGGCCGGAAAGGGCGGCGGCCCGCTCCGTCGCGGGCGGCGGCCGGCCGGCCCACCGTCCGTACCGCCCCTGTCGATGGGGAGCGGATCCGCATGACGCGCAGGACGGACCGCCTCGGCCCCGCCCTCGCCCGGGCCCGTGCCGCGGGCCCCCGTGCCGTCGCCGACTGGAACGCCCGGATGCTCGCCGAGGCGGCCGACGGGACCCGGCGCGGCACCCGCTGGGGGCGCGGAGCGCTCGCCTTCGTCCCCTCGGTCCTCGCCGTCGGAGCCCTGGGCACCGCGCTGGCGCAGGGCGCGCTCGCCGCGAACTTCAGTGTCACGGGACAGCCCTTCACCCTGACCTCCAACGGCGTCCAGGGGACCGGCTTCGGAGCCATCGTCAACACCCCGGCCGTGGGCCGGCCGGACGGGACCTCGACCACGAACACGGCCATGGCGCGCGTCGGTTTCGCCAGCGCGGGGCTCGCGGGGCTGTGCGGCATCGTCCACCAGACGATCGCCGGGGTGCCGTACTCGCTGCTCCTGACGGGCGGCCAGAAGGTGACGGCGGCACCGCCGGGCACGTTCACCACCGACATCGACGCCTCCGACCTCTACATCCAGGCCACCGAACTCCAGGCGTACGGCCCGACCACCCTCCAGAACGCGGTGCTGGGCCAGTCCGCCGACCAGGTCACCGTGGCCGGGAAACCGCTCACCGGCGCCCTGCCCGGCGGCTTCGGACTGGGCTCGGCGGGCGGCGAGGGCGGCAGCTCCATCAAGCTCCACGGGCTCAACGCCACCGCGTACGACGCCGAGATGGCCGGGGCGCTCGTCCTGCCGGACCTCAGGATCAGGGTCGTCGCGGGATCGGCGACGACATGCTGAGCCGGGTGCGGGCCGCGCGCCTCTGGTTCCGCGCCTTCCGCCGCACCCGGCCGTTCTGGGGCGGTCTGTGGCTGGTCGCGGGCGGCTGGACCGTCCTCAAGTTCTCCCTCAGCTCGCTCCAGCTGATCGTGAGCACGGGTTTCGGGGGGATCGCCGGCTACCTCGTCGGCGGCGGGATGATCCTCTGCGGGCTCATCCCGATCGCGCTGCCCTCCCAGCGCTACACCTTCGGGCTGATCGGTGCGGTCCTCGCGGTCGTCTCGCTGGTCGTGTCGAACCTCGGCGGGTTCCTCCTCGGCATGCTGTTCGGGGTCCTCGGCGGGTCGATGACGGTCGGATGGGGCGCCAAGCGCCCGCGCCGGCCGCGCGAGGCGGTGGAGCGGTGACCGGCCGGGCGCGGCACAAGGTGTTCGCGGTGCCGGCCGCGCTGCTGCTCGCCGTGGTGACGGCCCTCTGGTCGGGGCAGCCGAGCCGCGCCGCGGGCCCGTCCGCCGCCCCCGTGCCGCTGGGCGTGCCGTTCCTGCCGTCCCCCGACCCGCTGCACGTCACGATCTCCAGCATGGTCGCCGTCTCGATGACCGTGGACAAGAACGTCACGATCCGGCTCTCCGACGGCACGACGCGGACCACGACCCGGTACACCTTCACCAAGCTCAAGATCCGCTCGCATATGAACGTCACCCAGCGCGCGGCCGGACACACCGTCACCATCGACGTGCCCGGGGAGGGCTCGCTCGGCGGCTACGACAGCGCGGGGAAGCCCGAGACGACCACGATGTGGGGCGACATCACCCACGTCTGCGTCCGGGTGCTCGTCAGGATCTGCGGGGTGCAGGGGCTCCTCGACTTCTTCGGCTCGTTCATCCCGCTCACCGCCGGGGCCGAGGACTTCGTCGGCGACCTCTACGCGATCCGCACGGTCGACGACCACGCCGCCCTCGACTCCACCGACAACCCCGTCCACCTCCCCGGGACCATCACGGTGACCACCCCGTGAGCCCCGGCGACCGCCCCGTCGAGGGGCGCACCCACTGGCGCCGTTCGCTCGCCGTCGCCCTGCCGGCGCTGCTCGCCGCAGCCGGCATCGGCTCCGCCATGGCGGGCGGAGCGCTGGCCGTCGGGCTCCGGGTCCAGGACCGGCCGGTCGACTTCACCACCAGCAGCCTGTACGGGACGCAGTACGGCGCCGCCGTCGTCGACCAGGCCGTCGTGCGGCCCGACGGCAGCACCGGCACCGTCCGGGTGCTCCGCATGGGCTTCGCCGACGGCGTGCTCAACGGTCTGTGCCTGAGCCGGCGGCAGGAGATCGCGGGAGCGACGTACACGCTGCTGCTGACCCTCGGCGACGACGACCCCGGCTCCTGGGAGATCAGGACCGAGAACACCGTCCTCGACCTGCGCAGCGCCACCGGGGTCCTCGACATGGACGGCGTCGTCGACCTCAACGTCGACGGCACCGACGTGCGGACGGTCAAGGACGCCGGCGGCGCGTACGTGGTCAACCCGCTGGACAGCCCCCCGCACCGGTTCGGGATCCAGGCGCGCTACGCGAAGTTCGACCGGATCGTCGGCACGGCCCAGGACTTCCGGATCCCCGGCCTGCTCACCACGCCGAAGCTCAGACTCGCCGTCCGGCCGGGGGCGGTCGCCTGCCCCGCCCCGGCCGCGCCGAGGGGCACCCCGGGGACGCCGTAGCGGGGGGGGGGGGGGGGGGGGGGGGGGGGGGGGGGGGGGGGGGGGGGGGGGGGGGGGGGGGGGGGGGGGGGGGGGGGGGGGGGGGGGGGGGGGG
>NZ_JBVJMN010000101.1:0-15463 GCF_055584185.1 Streptomyces sp. NPDC104202
CGTTCCCACTCGGCATCACTCAGATCACCCCGCCCCATGCTCGTAGGAACGACTCGGGCACGGAGTAGTCACATGATCGACCGGACAAGTCCTAGTGCACCTCGTCCGCGCGGAAGGTCCGCCGGTAGGCGGCGGGTGTCGTGCGGAGGGCCTCGTGGAAGCGCCGGCGCAGGTTGACGGCGGAGGAGAGGCCGACGCGGCGGGCGATGGTCTCCACCGGCAGGTCGGTCTCCTCCAGGAGCGCCCGGGTCGCGGCGAGCCGGCGGTCCAGGAGCCAGCGGCCGGGGCTGATGCCGAGCTGCTCGGTGAAGCGGCGGGTCAGCGTGCGGGCCGAGACCTGGGAGTGCGCCGCCATGTCGGTGACGCTGACGGGCTGGTCCAGGCGTTCGCCGAGCCATTCGAGGAGCGGCGCCAGGGAGTCGGCGACCGGCCCGGAGGTGGGCAGTTCGGCGTACTGCAGCTGGCAGCCCTCGCGGTGTGGCGGCATCACCATCTGCCGGGCGACGCGCAGCGCGTACGCCGCGCCGTGGTCGCTACGCACCAGGTGCAGGCACAGGTCCACCCCGGCGGCCGATCCGGCGCTGGTCGCCACGTCGCCGTGGTCCACGTACAACACCCCCGCGTCGACCTCCACCCGCGGGAAGCGGGCCGCCAGCTCCTCGGCCTGGGCCCAGTGGGTCGCGGCCCGCCGGCCGTCGAGGAGTCCCGCGGCCGCGAGGACGAACGCCCCCGAGCAGATGCCGACGGTCCGCGCCCCGCGCCGGTGCGCCGCGCGGACCGCCTCGACCACCGCCGGCGGCGCCGTGCCGTCCCCGCCCGGCTGGTGCCAGCCGGGCACCACCACGGTGTCGGCGCGCTCCAGCGCCTCCAGACCGGACCCGACGACCATGTCGTACCCGGCCTGCGTGCGCAGCGGTCCCGGTCGCTCCGTGCAGACCTCGAACGCGTACCGCGCCGGGAGGGCGGGCCCGTGGTCCCCGAACACCTCGGCCGCACAGGCCAGCGGGAAGGTCGACTGAGGGGGCTGCAGCAGGGCCACCACCCGGTGCGGCGCCGCGGACTTCGGCAGCGAACGGAGCGTCATGGCGCGAAAGTACCCCATCATGTCGTTCAGGACACTGGGGGTCGCCCAATGGTTCAGACCAGTATGGCGAGCTGTGACCCACGCCCACCCTCGCATCGCGCCCGCGCCCCCCGCCGACCAGCGGGCACGCCTCCCCCTCGCCCACCCGGACACCGACCGGACCACCGTCCCCTCGACGCCGCCCGACGGGCGTGCCCCTCTCTGGGACCGCCGTTTCACCCTGTACTTCGCCGCCCGCACGGTCTCCCTCGTCGGCGACGCGATGATGCCCGTGGCCGCGGCGCTCGCGGTCGGCGCGCTCTACGGGATCACCGGGGCCGGACTCGTCCTCGGCGTCTGGACGGGGACGTTCGTCCTGCTGGTGCTGTTCGGCGGCGTGCTCGCCGACCGGTTCGGCGCGCGCCGCATGATGGTCCTCGCGGACCTCGTCCGGGTCCTTACCCAAGGAGTGCTGGCCTTCGCGTTCTTCGCGGGGCCGCCGCCCTTCTGGCTGCTCCTCACCATGTCGGCGGTGGCCGGCGCGGCCGTCGCCGTGTTCCTCCCCGGCGTGAACGGGATGATCCCCCTCGTCGCCCGCGAACCCCAGCGGGCCAACGCCACCCTCAAGGTGGCCGACGCCCTCGCCCACCTCACCGGCCCCGCCCTCGCCGGGCTCCTCATCACCCTGACCAGCGCGGGCACGGTCTACGCCCTCGACGCCGGCACCTTCCTGCTCAGCGCCCTCTGCCTGGCGCTCATCCGCCTCGACCCGACCACGCCCCCGGAGTACGCGGCATCCGAACCGTCCGCGCCCCCGGAGTACACGGCATCCGAACCCTCCGCGTCACCGGGGGACGAAGCGGCCGCCGACACGGACGGGGACCGTGCCGCCGTCCCCGCCGCGGCCGGCGGTCGCTCGCTCCGCCGAGACCTGCGCCAGGGCTGGCAGGAGTTCCGCGCCCGGACCTGGATGTGGGCCGTCATCCTCATCTGGGTGTTCTTCGGCGTGCTCCTCTTCGGCCCCCTCGTCCCGCTCGGTTCGGCACTGATCGGCGACCGGCTCGGCCCGAACGCCTACGGCCTCGCCGTCTCCTCCCTCGGCGTCGGCACCGTCCTCGGCGGCCTGCTCGCCCTCCGGCTCCGCCCGGGCCGGCCCCTCGCCGCCGGCGCCCTCGCGATGTCGCTCTACACCGCGCTCCCGCTCTGTGTCGCCCTGGGCGCCGGACCGCCCTGGCTCCTCGCGGGCCACGCCGTCGGCGGCGCCGGCCTCGCCTTCTGGTCCGTCATGTGGGCCACCAGCGTCCAGACCCACACCCCACCGGCCGTCCTCAACCGCGTCACCGCGTACGAACTCGCCGGCTCCGTCGCGGGCATCGCCCTCGGTCAGATCCTCGCCGGCCCCGCCACCGCCCTCGCCTCCCCCGGCCGTCTCCTCCTCCTCTCCGCCGCCACCTGCCTCCTCGGCTGCGCCGCCCTGCTCGCCATCCCCGCCGTCCGCACCCTCCACCGCGACCCGACCTCCTCCGGCACCGCACGGCCGCCGTCGACGTAGGGGCTCGATCCGGAAGCCCGGACACACCCCACCGGCCCGGACGCATCCCGTGAGGGGCGGCCGGGCCGGTGGGGCGGAGCGGGGTGGAGTGGTCGGCGGAGCCGAACGCCCCCGGTGAGGAGGGCCGTCAGCCGTGGTGGAGGTCGAAGCGGTCGAGGTTCATGACCTTGTCCCAGGCGGAGACGAAGTCGCGGGCGAACTTCTCGGCCGCGTCCTGGGAGGCGTACACCTCGGAGAGGGCGCGGAGTTGGGAGTGGGATCCGAAGACGAGGTCGGCGGCGGTGGCGGTCCAGGTGACGTCGCCGGTGGCGCGGTCGCGGCCCTCGTAGACGTTCTCCGCGGTGGCGGAGGGCTTCCACTCGGTGCCCATGTCGAGGAGGTTGACGAAGAAGTCGTTCGTCAGGGACTCGGGCCGGGTGGTGAGGACGCCGTGCGCGGACCCGGCGGAGCCGGCCTTGAGGGCGCGCATGCCGCCGAGGAGGACGGTCATCTCGGGGGCGGTGAGGGTGAGCAGGTTGGCGCGGTCGAGGAGGAGGGTCTCGGGGGAGAGCTTCTCGCCGGACCGCAGGTAGTTGCGGAAGGCGTCCGCGCGGGGTTCGAGGACGGCGAAGGACTCGACGTCGGTCTGCTCCTGGGAGGCGTCCGTGCGTCCGGGGGCGAAGGGGACCGTGAGGGAGTGCCCGGCGTTCGCGGCGGCCTGCTCGACGGCCGCGCAGCCGCCGAGGACGATGAGGTCGGCGAGCGAGATACGCGTGCCGCCGGCCCCGGAGCCGTTGAAGTCCCGCTGGATCCCTTCGAGGGTCTCCAGGGTGCGGGTGATCTCCGGGAGGGCGTTGGCCTCCCAGTCCTTCTGGGGGGCGAGGCGGATCCGCGCGCCGTTGGCGCCGCCGCGCTTGTCGGTGCCGCGGAAGCTCGCGGCCGACGCCCAGGCGGTGGTGACGAGGTCGGAGACGGAGAGGCCCGAGCCGAGGACCGTGCTCTTGAGGGCGGCGACCTCCGCGTCGCCGACGAGCGGGTGGTCGACGGCGGGGACGGGGTCCTGCCACAGCTGCGGCTCGGGGATCCAGGGGCCGAGGTAGCGGGAGAGCGGGCCCATGTCACGGTGGAGGAGCTTGTACCAGGCACGGGCGAACGCGTCGGCGAGCTGGTCGGGGTTCTCGTGGAAGCGCTTGGCGATGGGGGCGTAGACCGGGTCGAGCTTCAGGGAGAGGTCGGTCGTCAGCATCATCGGCGCGTGGCGCTTCGACGGGTCGTGGGCGTCGGGGACGGTGCCCTGCGCCGACGGGTCCTTGGGGGTCCACTGCCGGGCGCCGGCCGGGCTCGTGGTCAGCTCCCACTCGTAGCGGAAGAGGTTGTCGAGGTAGCCGTTGTCCCACTGCGTCGGCGCGGTGGTCCAGGCGCCTTCGAGGCCGCTGGTCAGCGCGTCGGCGCCGACGCCGCTGCCGTGGGTGTTCTGCCACCCGAGGCCCTGGTGTTCCACGGGACACGCCTCGGGCTCCGGGCCGACGTACGAGGGGTCGACGGCACCGTGGCACTTGCCGAAGGTGTGGCCGCCGATGATGAGGGCGGCGGTCTCCTCGTCGTCCATGGCCATGCGGCCGAAGGTCTCGCGGATGTCCCGGGCGGCCGCGATCGGGTCCGGGTTGCCGTTGGGACCCTCGGGGTTGACGTAGATCAGCCCCATCTGCACGGCGCCGAACGGACCGGTGAGGTCGCGGTCGCCGCTGTAGCGCTCGTCGCCGAGCCAGGTGTCCTCGGGGCCCCAGAAGATCTCCTCGGGTTCCCAGATGTCCGGACGCCCGAAGCCGAAGCCGAACGTCCTGAACCCCATGGACTCCATGGCGCAGTTGCCGGCGAAGACCAGCAGGTCGGCCCAGGAGATCTTCCGGCCGTACTTCTGCTTGACCGGCCAGAGCAGCCTGCGGGCCTTGTCGAGGCTGGCGTTGTCCGGCCAGCTGTTGAGGGGGGCGAAGCGCTGGGCGCCGGAACCGCCGCCGCCCCGCCCGTCCTCGATGCGGTACGTGCCGGCGGCGTGCCAGCTCATGCGGATGAACAGCGGCCCGTAGTGGCCGTAGTCGGCCGGCCACCAGTCCTGCGACGCCGTCATGAGCTCGATGACGTCGCGCTTCAGCGCGTCGACGTCCAGCTTCGCGAACTCCTTCGCGTAGTCGAAGTCCTCGTCCATCGGACTGGCCTGCGGTGAGTGCTGGTGGAGGACCTGCAGGTCCAGTTGGTTCGGCCACCAGTCCTGGTTCGTCTTGGGCCGGGTCTCCGTGGGGGAGGGGGAGGGGATGACCGGGTTCTCGCTCTCGCTGCCGGACACGTCCGTCCTTCCTGTCGGGTGCTGCGTCGGGTGTTCCTCTGGCGGTACTGCGCCTGGCGCCTGATCGCTCACGGCGTTCGTATGGTCGCGCACCGTAGCGTGCGCGGCCGAGAGAACACGCAGGGCCGCGGCCGCTTCGGTGGTGAGGCCGCGGGCGGAGTGGGAGGCTGATGGGGGGTGCCCGTGCCGACGAGACCCGGGAGGGCCGAATGGGACGTGACGTCCCGGCGCTGGTGTTCACCCGCGACGACCGCCGCCAGTTCCGGAACAAGATGCACTCCTGTCTCGACGTGTTCGCACGGATGCTGCGGGAGTCGCGCTTCGACTTCGAGCGACCTCAGGTCGGCCTGGAGATCGAGCTGAACCTGGTCGACGGCCGGGGCGAGCCCACGATGCGCAGCACCGACGTCCTGGACGCGATCGCCGATCCGTCCTGGTCGACCGAGCTGGGCCGGTTCAACCTGGAGATCAACCTGGCGCCGCGGCGGCTCGCCGAGGGCGGCCCCGACTCCTGGGAACAGGAGATCCGCGACGCGCTCAACCACGCCGAGGAGAAGGCGGCGGCGATCGGCGCCCACCTCGTCATGATCGGGATCCTGCCGACCCTGGAGATCCACGACGCAGGTCCGGACTCGCTGTCCGAGAACCCGCGCTACCACCTGCTGAACGAGCAGATCTTCTCCGCCCGCGGCGAGGACCTGCTGATCTCCGTGGACGGCGTGGAACGCCTGCGCACGTACGCCGAGACCATCACCCCGGAGGCGGCCTGCACCAGTACGCAGTTCCACCTCCAGGTCTCCCCGGACGAGTTCGCCGACTACTGGAACGCGGCCCAGGCCATCGCGGGCGTGCAGGTGGCGCTGGCCGCGAACTCGCCGTTCCTCTTCGCCAAGGAGCTGTGGCGCGAGACCCGCATCCCGCTGTTCGAGCAGGCCACCGACACCCGCCCGGACGAGATGAAGGTGCAGGGCGTCCGTCCCCGGGTCTGGTTCGGCGAACGCTGGATCACCTCCGTCTTCGACCTCTTCGAGGAGAACGCCCGCTACTTCCCCGCCCTCCTCCCGCTCTGCGACGACGAGGACCCCGAGGAGACGCTCGACCACGGCGGCATCCCCGAACTGTCCGAGCTGACCCTGCACAACGGCACGGTGTACCGGTGGAACCGCCCGGTCTACGCCGTCGTCGACGGCGTGCCCCACCTCCGCATCGAGAACCGCGTCCTTCCCGCCGGTCCCACCGTCGCCGACACCCTCTCCAACGGGGCGTTCTACTACGGACTCCTGCGCGCCCTCGTCGAAGAGGACCGCCCGGTCTGGTCCCGCATGTCCTTCTCCGTGGCCGAGGACAACCTGCACGCCGCCGCGCGCCACGGCATCGACGCCCACCTGTACTGGCCGGGCATGGGCGAGGTCCCCGCCACCGAACTCGTCCTGCGGCGCCTGCTGCCCCTCGCCGACCGCGGCCTCGCGCGCATCGGCCTGGACACGGCGCGCCGCGAACCCCTCCTGGGAGTCATCGAGCAGCGCTGCGTCAGCGGCCGCAACGGCGCGGTGTGGCAGGCGGAGGCGTACCACCACTTCCACGACATCGGCCACGTGGACCGGCACGAGGCGCTGCGGCGCATGACCCAGCAGTACATCGAGTACATGCACATGAACGCACCGGCCCACACCTGGCCGGTCGACTGAACCCCGAAACCCTCCCGGCCCGGGCTTCGGCGCTCCGGCCGTGCGGCGGCGC
Source organism: Streptomyces sp. NPDC104202 (assembly GCF_055584185.1). Taxonomy (NCBI): domain Bacteria; kingdom Bacillati; phylum Actinomycetota; class Actinomycetes; order Kitasatosporales; family Streptomycetaceae; genus Streptomyces; species Streptomyces sp. NPDC104202. Next base: position 6,679 of record NZ_JBVJMN010000101.1, read on the forward strand.
CGGGGGACGTCGGGGTCCGGAGCGCACGGCTCCGGTGCCGGCGGGGTACGGGAGGGGCCGGGGCGGCGCTACGGGGGGCAGGGCAGCCGCACGGTGACCACGAGGCCGCCGTCCGCGCGGGGGACCAGCGCGAGGGTCCCGTCGTGGGCGCGGACGATGCTGTGCACGAGGGCGAGGCCGAGTCCGGCGCCGGCGTGCTCGTCGTCGGTGCGGACGCGTTCCGCCCCGCGCTGGAAGGGCTCGGTGAGGGTCGGCACCAGGTCCGGCGGGAGCGGGGGGCCGCTGTTCTCCACCCGTACGACGCTCGCGCCGCCCGCCTCGGCGGTGTGGACGGTCACGGTGCCGCCCGCGGGGAGGTTGTGGACCACGGCGTTCTGGACGAGGTTCGTCACCATCCGCAGGAGGAGCTCCGCCGACCCCGCGGTCCGCGCCCCACCGCCGGTGACGTCGAGGCCGATCCCGCGCCGTTCGGCGAGGGGGAGGAGCGTCTCGGCGGCCTCCTCGGCGACGAGGGAGAGGTCGACGCTCTCGCGGGCGAAGTTCCCCCGGTCGCTGCGTCCGAGCAGCAGGAGCGACTCGGTCAGGTCGATCGCACGGCTGTTGACGGCCTGGAGCCGCTCGACGAGTGCGTCCCGGTCGCCCGCGGGGTCCTTCCGGGCGACGTCGAGCAGGGCGCGCGAGACGGCCAGGGGGGTGCGCAGCTCGTGGGACGCGTTCGCGGCGAACCGCCGCTGCTCGGCGACGTGGGACTCCAGCTGTTCCAGCATCGTGTCGAACGTGTCGGAGAGCTCGCGGAACTCGTCCCGGCGGCCCTCCAGCCGGATCCGGTGCGAGAGCGAGCCGCTCCCCGCCAGCCGCGCCGCCGCCGTGATCCGCGTCAGCGGCGCGAGCATCCGGCCCGCGAGGAACCATCCCCCGACGAGACCGAACACCAGCAGGAACGCCATCGCCCACGCCGCCGCCGGGGCGAACATGTGCACCAGGAGGTAGCGGTTGGGCGAGGTCCCGAGCAGTCCCTGCGAGTTGTCGGGGACGTAGCGCAGCAGGAACCACCACACCACGGCCAGCAGGAGGGCTCCGGCGACCGCGAGGAAGCCGGCATAGCTGAGGGTGAGCCGCAGGCGGACGCTGAGACCCCGGCGCCTAGACACCGGCGCCGCCGCGAGAGGCGTCCGGGCCGGTGTCGATCCGGTAGCCGACCCCGGGGACCGTGGCGATGACCCAGGGTTCGCCGAGCCGCTTGCGCAGCGCGGAGACGGTGATGCGGACGGCGTTGGTGAACGGGTCGACGTTCTCGTCCCAGGCCCGCTCCAGCAGCTCCTCGGCGCTGACCACCCCGCCCTCGGCGGCGACGAGGACGTCGAGCACGGCGAACTGCTTGCGGGTGAGGGCGACGTGGCGCCCGTCCCGGAAGACCTCCCGGCGGAAGGGGTCGACGCGCAGACCCGCGAGCTCGCGGACCGGCGGCCGCGCGTGCCCGCGCCGGCGGTCGAGCGCCCGTAGCCGCAGGACCAGCTCCCGCAGGTCGAACGGTTTCGTCAGGTAGTCGTCGGCGCCCAGTTCGAACCCGGACGCCTTGTCGTCGATCCGGTCGGCGGCGGTCAGCATGAGGATGGGGATGCCGCTCCCGGAGGCGACGATGCGCCGCGCCACCTCGTCGCCCGAGGGGCCGGGGATGTCGCGGTCGAGGACGGCCAGGTCGTACGCGTTGACGGCGAGCAGCTCCAGGGCCGTGTCGCCGTCGCCGGCGATGTCCGCGGCGATCGCCTCCAGCCGCAGCCCGTCACGGACCGCCTCGGCCAGGTAGGGCTCGTCCTCGACGATCAGTACGCGCATCCCCGAAGCGTAGACAGAAGGTCATATCGCCGACGTATGCAACGACGCGCGGCACCTCGACCGGACGCGCGCGCCATCGCGCCGCCGTGCCTCAGCCGGTGGGCGCGAGCACGGAGCCGCTCCCGTCCGCGGGCGTCCGCGCACGCCACCAGCGGCGGGACGCCAGCGCGGCCAGGGCCGCTCCGGCGGCGTTGACCAGGACGTCGTCCACGGACGACACCCGGTCCAGCCGGAGGACGTACTGCGCGGTCTCCACCAGCACCGAGCAGCCCGCTCCGAGCGCCAGGACGCGCGGCAGGGAGGCGAGCGCCGCCCACCGCATCGGCGCGAAGAACCCCAGCGACGCGAACACCAGCAGGTTGCCGACGATCCCGAGCGCGCCCATCGTCACGAGGTCGCGCAACGGCACCAGGCTCAGCCGCCCGGGCACCACGCCCGCCCCCGCGCCCGGCATCATCGTCAGCCACACGAACGGCACCGTCCCGTGCGCCATCCCGACCTCGGCCAGCGACGACCGCCACGCCGCCTCCACCCCGGCCCGCCGTCGCAGGAACGCCAGCGCCCCGGCCACCAGGAGGGCCACCGGCAGCGCGGCCGACGTCATGAGGACCACGCCGTTGAACGTGTCCCCGCACCCGTGCCACTGCCCGGCCAGGCACCGGGGCGCCGACATCATCAGCGGCTTCCGGATGACGTACCCGGCGGCCAGGAGTCCGAGGACCCCGACACCGACGCCCACGATCGTGCGGGTGCGCCCCCGCACCCGCACCCGTGCGCGTGCGTCGGACGGCGGGGCCGGCGGGGCCGGCGGGGATACGTGAAGACTCATGCCGACCAGGGAAGCCGGAGGCCCGTTGCCGTGGCGTATGCGTTTTCCGATACGCCCGCGATACACGGCCGGAGCTCAGGTGTTCGCGGCGCCGTAGCGCAGGACGCCGTCCCGGGGAAGCAGGTAGCCGATGTCGCGGGCGCGCGGCAGTTCTCCCGACAGCGTCACCGCGTCGGTGCATCCGGAGACCTCGAAGCCGACGACCCCCAGGCTGAAGGGGGCGCTGCCGAAGGCGTCGGCGCCGATGCCGGCCAGCCAGGCGTCCATCACGGCGGACCGGAAGGACGGGCGACCGTCCCAGAGGGCGACGCCCGCCCGTTCCAGCGCGCCGACGGGGACGTAGAAGTCCAGCCAGTCGCTGCCGCCGCCGCCCCGGACCGCCACGCAGCCGCAGACGACCAGAGCTCCCGTCGGGAGGCGCACGCGGCCGAGCAGGTGCCCGTACTCGGTCAGCGACGCGACGGTGCACGGCACGGGATCCTGCTCGTCCGGTTCACGGTCCGCCCGCCCGAAGCACCCCTGGACGTCCGCGGCGGACCACACGGCACGCAGGACGGCGTCGACCCGGACGTCGTCACACGACCCCAGCTCGACGCCCAGCTCGTAGGAACCGCCGGACCAGTTGGTCCGGTCCCGGAAGGCGGCAGGGCTCGTCATGCCGTGATCATGCGGCAGGACCCTCCCTGCCGGCCACCGCATTCGAGTGAGCGGCCGGTCCGGCGGGAGGAGTCGTCTCGTGCGCGGCCGGTCCGGCAGGGTGAGCCGTGTCTAATGGGCGGCGAGCCTCTCGACCAGATCGATCGCGTCGGAGAGCAGTTCGCGCTCCTCGGGGGACAGTTCCGCCTCGATGGCGCGTGCGAGCCAGTCGGCGCGGCGGCCGCGCTCCTCTTCCAGGAGGGCGTGGCCGGCGGGGGAGAGTTCGACGAGGCTCTTGCGGCCGTCGGTGGGGTGAGCGCGGCGGGTGATGAGTCCCTGGTCCATGAGCAGGCCGACGGCGCGGGCCATGGACTGGGGGCGTACCCGCTGGTCGGCCGCCAGTTCGCTGGTCGTCATCGCACCGCTGCGGTCCAGCGCGCCGAGGACGGCCGCCTGGCCGAACGGCATCTGGTCCTCGAGCTTCACGCGCCGCGTGAGCTTTCCCATCGCCGTGCGCAGGTGAGCCGCGGCGGCGGCCGATTCCGGAAGGGGCATACCGAACTTTAACGCAGCACGGCTACGCAGCCGAACTGCGCAGATCGGCTGCGTACGCCGCCGGCCCGGCCCTGCTGTGCAGCAAGACTGTACAGCAGAACTGCACAGCCAAACTAAACAGCTGAACTGCACAGCATTGCTGTAGAGTCTGTGGCGTCGGGTCAGCGCCACCGTCGCCGCAGCCGCACCCGGCACGTACGCGACAACGGGAAGGGCTCCCATGACCGTCATCACCTCCGTCACCGGCCGCCGCGTCCTCGACAGCAGGGGCAACCCCACCGTCGAGGTCGACGTCGAGCTGGCGGACGGGTCCCTCGGCCGTGCCGCGGTCCCCTCCGGCGCCTCGACCGGCGCCCGCGAGGCCGTCGAGCTCCGCGACGGCGACCCGGCCCGGTGGCACGGCAAGGGCGTCGACCGGGCGGTCCGCCACGTCGACACCGAACTCGCGGAGGCCGTCGTCGGCCGAGAGGCCGAGGACCAGGCCGGCCTCGACGCCGTGCTCATCGCCACGGACGGCACCCCCGCCAAGTCCCGGCTGGGCGCCAACGCGATCCTCGGCGTCTCCCTCGCCGCGGCCAAGGCCGCTGCCGCGGCCCACCGCCTGCCGCTCTACCGCTACATCGGCGGCTCCGACGCCCGCGTGCTCCCCGTCCCGATGATGAACATCGTCAACGGCGGTGCCCACGCCGACAATCCGCTGGACTTCCAGGAGTTCATGATCGCGCCCGTCGGCGCCACGGCCTTCGCCGAGGCCGTGCGCATGGGTTCCGAGATCTTCCACACCCTGCGCCGCGACCTCCTGGCGGCCGGCCACTCCACCGGCGTGGGCGACGAGGGCGGCTTCGCGCCGGCCCTGCGCACCGCCGAGGAGGCCCTCGACTTCGTCGTCGCCGCCGTCGAGCGCGCGGGCTACCGGCCGGGCACCGACATCGGCCTCGTCATGGACCCGGCCTCGTCCGAGTTCTTCCGCGACGGCGTCTACGACTACGCCGGAGAGGGCGTGCGCCGCACCCCCGCCGAACACGCCGACTACCTCGTCAGGCTGATCGACGCCTACCCCGTCGTCTCCATCGAGGACCCCATGGCCGAGGACGACCTCACCGGCTGGCGCGACCTGACCGCACGCGTCGGCGCACGCTGCCAGCTCACCGGCGACGACGTCTTCTGCACCGACGAGGCCCTCCTCCGCGACGGCATCGCCACCGGCGTCGCCAACTCGGTCCTGGTGAAGGTCAACCAGATCGGCACCCTCACCGAGTCCCTGGCCACCGTCGACGCCGCCCACCGGGCCGGCTACACCGTCGTCATGTCCCACCGCTCGGGGGAGACGGAGGACACCACCATCGCCGACCTCGCCGTGGCCACGCGCTGCGGCCAGATCAAGACCGGCTCCCTCTCCCGCTCCGACCGCACCGCCAAGTACAACCAGCTCATCCGCATCGAGGAGCAGCTCGGCGACAGCGCCCGGTACGCGGGAGCCGCGGCGCTGCGTCGCTGACGGACCGGCGGCACGGGCCCCGGGGCGTACGGAACACCCCGGCGGCCCCGCCCGCGGCCGGCTCCACTCCCCGGGTGCGCCGCCCCGGCCCGCTCCCGGCACCGGAGCCAGGGCCGCCGGCAGACGGGCGCCGAGGTCGCGCCGGACGGCCTCGGTGTCCGGGTGGGCCTCGTCGAACCCCGACCAGTCGACCTCGCGGACGGCGCTCTCGGACATCGCGAGTTTCAGCGACTCGTCCGGATCGCCCGGCCACTCGTCCGCCGCGCGCAGCACCGCCTCCAGGAGGTCGAGCGGCAGCGTGCAGGTCTCGGCGAGGAGGACGCCGTCGTACAGGTCCTTGGCCTGCGGATACATGTCGCAGCTCAGCCACGGGAGCTTCCAGGCCAAGGACGACGCCCGGTCCGCGGCCGGCAGGCGGACGCCCGCGACCTCGGCGGGGCGGGGAGGCGTCGGGAGGCGCTCGTGGAAGACGAAGTCGAGCTGGACCTGCCCACCTGGCAGCCCGGGGGCGCTCCACGGCAGCACCAGACGGTGACCGGGCACCCGCTCGTACGTCCAGATGTACTCCGACACGGCGCCGGCCGCCGCGATCGACAGGCCCGTCCCGCGCTCCTCGGCGAGACGCTCGGCCGCCGTGGCGATGCCGTCGAGCATCGCCGGCGTCCGGGGCTCCTCGATCCGCCAGGTCTCCGGGACCACGACGAAGTCGATGTCCTTCGGGGCGCGGGCGGCGTCGCCGAACCACGCCCCCATCAGCATGCTGCCGCGCGGCACCAGGGAGTCCGCCCACGGCGACCCGGCGACGGCCGCGAGGACGAGGTCCAGCGCCGCCCGCCGGGCAGCCTGCCGGCGGACCCCCAGCCCCGGGTCCTCGACGACCCCGTCGTCGGGCCGGAAAGCCTCGTCGAAGTGCTTCAGCGCGGGATCGAACACCCGGTGGCGCAAGCCCGCGTCGCCGATCCCGCCGTCAGAGTGTGCGGCGACCCGCTCCTGCGCCGCAGCCGGTCGGCGACCGGCTCGGTGACGCTGTCGGGCCCGTCGGGAACGGACGGCGCCCACTGCTTCTCGTCCATACGGTCGTCTCCTCCAACCAGCCTTCGTCCCGCGACGGATCACTGTCGGAGACCACGAACTCCCGCTCCTCCGCCGCCGGCTCGTGCCCGGCGCCGACCAGCGCGGCGACGAGCGCGTCACCGGCGTGCCCCGCCTCCTCCGCCGGCCCCGGCCCGAAACCGGCCTCCCGCAGCGCCGACAGCACCGCCGGATGTGCCGCCCGACCGCGCAGGGTCAGCATCGGCCGGACCGGCGTGCGGCCCCGCGCGAGGACGATGGTGGTGACCTTCAGGTCCCGGTCCGCCGCCCAGGCGCGCAGGCGGGTCAGCTCGCCCCCACTCCGGCACCGCACCGTCACATGCGTCTCGAAGACGTCGTCGATCTCGTTCATCCCCACCCCTGGAACCCCTCGCGTCGCGCCGCGAGTCCGGCAGACGGCAGGCCGGGGGCACCGCCGGGTTTCCGCCCCACGGGCCGTAGGCTCACAGCCGACGACGGGAGACCGGTATGTGGAAGCGGGCCCTCGACCGGGCCGGGGTGACGGAACCGCGGCTGCGGCGGGACTACACCGAGCAGCGGCGCGCGGTACGGACGTTCGCGACCGCCGAGTACGCCGCCGCCCGGCTCCTGCTCCCCGCCGCCCTGCTCCCGCACGTCGTGGCCGCCGTCGCGTTCATGCACGACACCGACGACCGCGTCGACCGCGGCACCCGGGACGAACGCGCGGCCGCCCTCACCGAGTGGGACGCCCTCGTCCGCAAGGCCCTCGCGGAAGGCGACTCCCAACTCCCCGTCCTGCGCTGCCTCGCGCACACCGCCGGCAGCCACCCCGAGATCCGCGCCCACGTGGACGCGTTCCTGCGGGGCTGCGCACGCGAGGTCGCCTGGCGGACCCTCGCCGACGAGGAGGACTTCGGGCAGTACGTACGCGCGTACTCCCTGCCCGCCCTCATGCTCACCGCCTGCCTCCTCGCCCCCGCCGACGCCTCCGCGCGGACAGCCTTCACCGAGGGCTGCCACCTGCTCATCCGGGCCATGCAACGCATCGACTTCCTGGAGGACCTGCCGGAAGACGTACGCGCCGGCCGCCACGGCATCCCCGCCGACGCGGTCACCCGCCACGGCGCGGACGTCACCGTGTCCAGCCCCGCCCTCGCCCGGCTCGTCGAGGAACAAGCCGACCGCGCCGCCGCCGACCTCACGGCCGCCGCCCCCCTCCCCACCCTGGTCGCCCCGCCCCACCGCCCCTTCGTCCGCGCCCTCGTCGGCGTCCAGCACCTCCGCCTCACCGCCGTCCGCCGCGCCGGCCCCTCCCTCGCCACCCACCCCTCGGGCCCCTCCGCCCCGGCGGCCGCGCGCCTCCTCCTCAGGGAGACGACCAGACGCGTACGCGCCTAGGCTGTCCTTCGGAAGTGGATCCGGTGCTGTGGATCATCCGATGGATGAAGGCCGAGTCGATCCGACAGGCCCACAGGGCCGATCCGGACCTCGGTGACTTCCTGACCGACACCGCCGAAGGCAGCGCGCACACGCGACGGGTGAACGACGGTCTCGGCCACACACCCACGCACACGACGCACCAGTATCAGCTCGCGCTTGAGCAGAGAGCGGACGGGCCGGACCGGGACATCACCCCGCCCGGCCTGTCCGTGCTTTCGATACACGCCCCGGGGGCCCGCCCGCCGACCCGGAGCGCGCACCGGACCGGACGCGGGCCTCAGGCGCCCGAGCGGTCCGCCACAGGCGACCCGGTGACCGAGGGCCCGGTGGGCCTCAGGGCAGCCATTCACCGTCGCGCATGACGATCCGGCCGCGGAGTTCCGAGGTGCCGCGCCAGGCGCGCACGGTGCGGGGGGTCACGCGGAGGTAGGCGTAGGGGTGGGGCTCCAGGCGGGGGTCCCAGCCGAACGCGGCCGCGAAGGCGTCGGCGGCGTCCGGGGGGACCTCGGGGGCGGGGAAGCAGTCGGCGTGGCCCTCCAGGGTCACCACGTCGAAGGTGTCGGGGAGGGCCAGGCGTACGCGGGGGTCCTGGCGGACGTTGTGTGGGGTCGCCGAGGTCGCGGCGGTGGACATCCAGGCCGCCCGGCCGTCCCACAGGAACCACAGGGGTACCTGGTGGGGGCCGTGGTCGGGGCGGGCCGTCGACACCCAGATGTCACGCTCCGAGCCGAGCCGGGCCAGGGTGTCGCGTCGGCGCTCGGCCGTGTCACGGGGAATGGTCTTCGTCTCTCGCACGGGTGCCGACGCTAGTCGGCGCGGCCGTGGCGCACATGAGGCGCTGGTCCTAGGGCCTGTCGTCAAAATCCCCTCTGCCCCGCGACGCCTGGCACGCGCTCTCGCCGCACCGGGCGAAAGCGCGAGTACGTCCCGTACGAGCA
>NZ_JBVJMN010000102.1:0-14858 GCF_055584185.1 Streptomyces sp. NPDC104202
CCCCCCCCCCCCCCCCCCCCCCCCCCCCCCCCCCCCCCCCCCCCCCCCCCCCCCCCCCCCCCCCCCCCCCCCCCCCCCCCCCCCCCCCCCGCCGCAGAGGTCCCCGCCCCCTCGTCAGTCCCGGCCGCCGAGCCCCCGCACCCGCACGGGGAGCCCCGCCTCCGTCACACCGTCGTCCGTGACCCGCTCCACCACCACCCGCCCGTCGGCCAGGCGCGACTGGTAGCGCTCGATCTCGGCCGGCTCCCAGCCGTCCCCCGTGTCCCGTACGACGAGCCCGCCGCCGGTCCGCCCCGGGGCCGGCGCCCACACCTCCAGGGTGAGCGCGCCGTCCTCCCCGCGCACGGCAAGCACCGACCCCGCGCGCGCGAGGACCGGGATCCGGGAGAGCGGCGCGTCCAGCAGCACCTGGCCCGGGCCCTCGTACGCCTGCCCCGTCGCCGTGTCGTACCACCGCCCGCGCGGCAGCCGCACCGCCCGCCGGTCCGCGCCCCGGGTCAGCACCGGTGCCACCAGCAGCGCGTCGCCGAGCAGGAAGGCGTCCTCGCAGTCCCTCAGCAGCCGGTCCTCCGGCGTCCCCCACCACACCGGCCGGACGTACGGCGCGCCCGTCATCCGGGCGAGCCTGGCCAGCGTCTCGAAGTACGGCCGCAGCCGCTCCCGTTCGGCCAGCACCTCGCGCGCGTGCTCCAGGACCCCCGGACCGAACTCCCACGGCTCGCGCCGCCCCGCGTCGATCGCCGCGTGCGTGCGGAACAGCGGGAGCCACGCCCCCAGCTGGTACCACCGCAGGTACAGCTCCGGTGACGGGCTGCCGTCGAAACCGCCCACGTCGGGACCCGAGTACGGGACCCCGCACAGCCCGAGCCCCAGCACCAGGGCGAGCGAGGCGCGAAGCCCCGGCCACCCCGTCGACACGTCACCCGACCAGGTGCCCCCGTACCGCTGCATGCCCGCCCAGCCCGACCGCGTGAACAGGAACGGCCGCTCCTCCGGCCGCAGCCGGCGCAGCCCCTCGTACCCGGCGCGCGCCATCGTCAGGCCGTAGACGTTGTGCGCCTCCCGGTGGTCCCCGCCCCGCCCGTCCAGCGCGTGCCGTGCCGAGCGCGGCAGCGTCGGGTCGCCGAAGGGCGAGAAGGACACCGGCTCGTTCATGTCGTGCCACACCCCGGAGAAGCCCTGCCGGAGCCGCTCCTCGTACAGTCCGCCCCACCACTCCCGCACCGCGGGATCGGTGAAGTCCGGATACGCGCACGTCCCCGGCCACACCTCGCCCCGGACCTCCTGTCCGCGCGCGTCCCGCACGAACGCCCCCGCCGCCCGCCCCTCGTCGTACAGCGGGTTCCCCGGCTCGGCCTTCACCGCCGGGTCCACGATCGACACCAGCCGCACGCCCTGCTCCCGCAGCTCCGCCGCCAGCCCCGGCAGATCGGGGAAGCGCTCCCGGTCCACCGTGAACACCCGGTGCCCGTCGTAGTGGTCGATGTCCAGGTGCACGGCGGACAGCGGCAGCCCCCGTTCCCGGTACCCGGCCACCACCCGCCGCACCTCGCGCGCGCTGCCGAAGCCCCAGCGGGCGTGCTGCGGACCGAGCGCCCAGGACGGCGGCAGCGCGGGCGCCCCCGTCAGCGCCGCCCACCCGTGGAGCACGCGCGCGGGGGTGCCGACCACCACCCAGCAGCGCAGCGGGCCCCCGCCCATCCGCACCTCGCTCGTCCCCGGCCGGTCGTGCCCCGACCCGGCGCCCTCCTCGCCCTCGGCCAGGGTGACCCGGCCCTCCCAGGAGTTGTCGTGGAACACGAGATGCGTCCCGGCGTCCGAGACGACGAACTGCACCGGCATGGTCAGGTACAGCGGATCGTCACCCGGGCCGAAGTGCCCCTTGGGGTCGGTGTTCCACAGCCGGTACGAGCCGTCCCGCAGCCGGGGCCCCGCGGCCCGGCCGCCGAGCCCGAAGAAGCGCGAGTCGGCCGGCACCTCGCTGCGCTGCACCCAGCGCGCCCCCGCACCCGCGCCGCCCTCACGGCCGCCGCCCTCCCCGCGCCCCGCGGAGTCCTCCCCGCCCTCCCCGTGCCCCGCCGCGTCCGCCGGCTCCCACCAGCGCGGGGGCAGATCCCGCCGCAGCATCACCCCGCCGGGCGTGCGGACCTCCACCGCCCCGTGCCGCGACACCGCGACCGTCACCCGCTCCGACACGATCCGCCACCCGCCGTCCGTGTCGGGCTCCAGCGACGCCCGCGGGTCCACCTCGGGCGGCTCGCCCGCGACGGCGTACGAGGGCAGCGGCCCGGCCCCGTCCCACCCCCAGAACACGGTGCCGCCCGCCGACACGCAGATCCGCAGCGAGGACCGGGCGAACCGGACGGTCCCCCCGCCGGGCGCCGGCTCCGCCTCCAGGGCGAGCCCCGGCACCCTGGCCCGCTCCGCCCCGCGCGCCGGAAGCCCCCACGCGTCCGTGCGCTCCCGCCGCCACCCCGCCCGTACCGTCCGCCACCCCCGCACCGAACCGAACACCTTGATCGAACGCACCAGTCCACGACCGTCCATGACGATCACCCTGCCACCCACCTGGGGCGATACCGGCTTCGTTCAACTTCCGTTCACCCATGGTGGGGGCACATATTCAACTGCCCGACCATGGGCAGGCAGCCCTGGTGCGAAAGACGATCACATGGCATCGTCCTGTCAGCCGCGTCACGCGCACATCCCAGCACGTGCGCGGGACACACGCCGACCCCGCGTACAGCCAGGGAGCCGCCCCAATGACATCAGCGCAGACCGAACCGCTCTGGCAGCCGGACGACGAACGCATCGCCTCCGCCGCCGTCACCCGCTTCCAGGCATGGGCCGCCGAACACCACGGCGCGCCCGCGGACGGCGGGTACCCGGCGCTCCACCGCTGGTCCGTCGAGGAGCTCGAAGCCTTCTGGCAGGCGATCGCCGAGTGGTTCGACATCCGCTTCTCCACCCCGTACGAGCGGGTCATCGGGGACCGCGCGATGCCCGGCGCCGACTGGTTCCCCGGAGCCACCCTCAACTACGCCGAGCACGCCCTGCGCGCCGCCGACGAGCGCCCCCACGACACCGCGCTCCTCCATGTGGACGAGACACACGACCCGGTGCCGACCACCTGGGGCGAACTCCGCCGCCAGGTCGGCTCCCTCGCCGCCGAGCTGCGCGCCCTCGGCGTCCGCCCCGGCGACCGCGTCAGCGGCTACCTGCCCAACGTGCCGCAGTCCGTCGTGGCCCTCCTCGCCACCGCGGCCGTCGGCGGCGTGTGGACCTCCTGCGCCCCGGACTTCGGCGCCCGCAGCGTCCTCGACCGCTTCCAGCAGGTCGAACCGGTCGTCCTCTTCACCGTGGACGGCTACCGCTACGGAGGCAAGGAGCACGACCGCCGCGACACCGTCGCCGAACTGCGGGCCGAGCTCCCCACCCTCCGCGCCGTCGTCCACATCCCGCTCCTCGGCACCCCGGCGCCCGACGGCACCCTGGCCTGGGACGACCTCGTCGCCGGCGACGCCGAGCCGGTCTACGAGCAGGTGCCGTTCGCGCACCCGCTGTGGGTCCTGTACTCCTCCGGCACGACCGGCCTGCCGAAGGCGATCGTCCAGTCCCAGGGCGGCATCCTCGTCGAGCACGTCAAGCAGCTGGGCCTGCACTGCGACCTGGGCCCCGAGGACGTGTTCTTCTGGTACACCTCCACCGGCTGGATGATGTGGAACTTCCTCGTCTCCGGCCTCCTCACCGGGACGACCGTCGTCCTGTACGACGGCAGCCCCGGCTACCCGGACACCGCCGCCCAGTGGCGCGTCGCCGAGCGCACCCGCGCCACCCTGTACGGCACCTCCGCCGCGTACGTCATGGCCTGCGCCAAGGCCGACGTCCACCCGGGACGCGACTTCGACCTCTCGGCCGTGCGGTGCGTCGCCACCACCGGCTCGCCGCTGCCCCCCGACGGCTTCCGCTGGCTCCACGACGAGGTCCGCGAGAACCTCTGGATCGCCTCCGTCAGCGGCGGCACCGACGTCTGCTCCTGCTTCGCGGGCGCCGTCCCCACCCTGCCGGTCCACATCGGCGAGCTCCAGGCCGCCGGACTCGGCACCGACCTGCAGTCCTGGGACCCCTCGGGCAAGCCCCTCGTCGGCGAGGTCGGCGAGCTCGTCGTCACCAACCCCATGCCGTCCATGCCGATCCACTTCTGGAACGACCCCGACGGCAGCCGCTACCGCGACAGCTACTTCGAGATGTTCCCCGGAGCCTGGCGCCACGGGGACTGGATCACCATCACCGACCACGGCTCCGTCGTCATCCACGGCCGCTCCGACTCCACCCTCAACCGGCAGGGCGTCCGGATGGGCAGCGCCGACATCTACGAGGCCGTCGAACGGCTCCCGGAGATCCGCGAGTCCCTCGTCATCGGTCTGGAGGAGCCGGACGGCGGCTACTGGATGCCGCTCTTCGTCCACCTCGTCGACGGCGCCACCCTCGACGACGAGCTGATCGACCGCATCAAGCGCACGATCCGCAGCGAGCTCTCCCCCCGCCACGTCCCCGACGAGATCATCGAGGTCCCCGGCGTCCCGCACACCCTCACGGGCAAGCGCATCGAGGTCCCGGTCAAGCGCCTCCTCCAGGGAACCCCCCTCGCCAAGGCCGTCAACGCCGGCTCCGTCGACGACCTCGGCCTCCTCCACTTCTACGAGTCCCTCGCGGCCAACCGCAGGAACTAGGCCGCAGAGCACGACGGGGCCCGCCGATCGCGTCCGATCGGCGGGCCCCGCCCGTTCCGCTCACACCTCCGGGACCACCCCGGCCGCCGGGGCGGCCGCCTTGGCCAGGACCGCGGACACCCCGAGGACCGTTCCGGCGGAACCGGCCGGGGTCCTCTCCGTGAGCACCGTGCGCTGCCCGAGGAACGCCGACGTCGTCCGGTCGAAGATCCACTGGGTCTGCTCGCCGTGGGCGGTGCGGGCCACGGCGACGCCCTCGCGCCCGGCCGCGTCCGTCGCCGACGGCAGGACGGTCACCCCGGGGATCCGCGCCGCCGCCCCGTACAGCGCGGCGGTCACCTCCGGCGGGGCCCAGGTCTCCGCGAGCAGCGTCCCGATCGCCGTGAAGGCCCGCTGGTCGGTGTCGCCGCCACCCGCGCGCGTGCCCTCCCGGACCAGGCGCAGCAGCGCCTCCGGATCGGTGGGCAGCGTCGCCACGTACGCGTGGGTCGGTTCGGTCACCGAGGGGGGCCGCGTCCCCGCGGTGCTCCTGCGCGGTGCGGCCCCGCGGTGGTCCAGCTCGTACACCGGCGGCTCGGCCCCGCCCAGGGGCGTGTCGGAGGCCCCGGCCTCCCGCAGCAGCCCCGGCCGGCCGCCGTCGGCGGAGAGCCACACCTCGCGCCGGTGCGCGGGCGGCAGCACGGCCGGCCCCCCGTCAGCCGAGCGCCCCGCGAACGCGACGAGGCTCCGCACGTACACGTACGCGTCGGGCCCGACGTCCGGCACGGGGGCGGCGGCCGCGGCCAGCGCAGCGCCGGACAGCACACGCACCGCGTCGGGCGAGGCCGGACGGCCCACCGACACCCGCCCGGGAGTCCCGGCAGGCGGCTCCCCGGGAGCCAGGACGACGACACCGGCGACCACCGCGCAGGCGACGGCGGGCGCGGCGAGCCATCCGGCACGCGCCCTCCGGCGGGGCGCGCGCGTACGTCCGCCCGGACGGGCCGCCGCCGCTCCGTCCCCGGCGCCGAGCGCGCCGCGCAGGACGTCGTACCGCAGCTGCCTGCTCCGTTCGGCCGTCAGCTCGGGCACGGGAGGCGCAGGCAGCAGCTCGGCGAGTTCGGCGCGCAGCGGGTCGTCGGCACCGGCCCGCGGCGGGTGAGGGGCGAAGGCGTTCATGACGGGTTCTCCGTGGTCTCTCGGACGGTCGAACGGACGGCGCCGGCATCCGAGCCGACGAGGGGCGCGGGCGCGGATCCCGCCCCGGCGGACGGACCGGGCCAGGCCCCGGCTTCGTGCTGCTCGCTCGCTGCCCGTCCGCCGTCGCGCGCGGCGGACCCGGACCGCCCCCGCCGTCGCGCGGCGCGGAGTTCTGCGTCCGCCAGCTTGCGGAGCCGCTCACGGGCACGGGACAGCCGGGAGCGCACGGTGCCGACGGGGACGCCGAGCGCCTCCCCGGCGGCGGCGTAGTCGAGGCCCGCCCAGACCACCAGGGTGAAGACCTCGCGCTCGCGCCGCCGGAGCCGCCCGAGGGCGACGCGGGCGGCCCGCAGCTGCTCCCCGTCCTGCATCCGGTCGAGGAGGTCGTCGGCGAAGTCGGGCAGGACGCCCCGCTCGGGGAGCCTCGCCAGCGCCGCGTCGCGGCGCCGCGCCTCACGGGCGGCCCCGCGCATGATGTTGGTCGCGATCCCGAGCAGCCACGGACGGAGGCTCCCGCCGTCGGCGTGCACCCTCCCGCGACACCTCCAGGCCTCCAGGAACGAGGCGGAGACGACGTCCTCGGCGGCCGTACGGTCGCCGCACACCCGGTAGGCGTAGTGGTACAGCACGCGTGCGTGCTCGTCGTACGCCTCGCCGAGCGCCGAGGGGTCCCCGGCCCGGAAACGATCTCTCATAGGTGATTCCACATCTGGCACTGGCCGCCGGTTCGTGCGGGTTCCCGTGACCTGGAGCACATCGGCGGTGGGTGTGGCCCAGGTCACGGGAACGCCCCGGCCGTCAAAGGCAGTGCTGGACATGAACGTTTCCTCGACACCCCACGCCCCGGCCGCCGCCCCGGCCGCCTCCCCGGCCACCGACACGGCCGCCACCGGCCCGGCCGGCCCCGCGAGCCGCCGCACGGTCCTGCGGAGCCTGGCCCTCGCCGGAGTCCTCGCCGGCACCACCCTCTCGGGATTCTCCCCGGCCACGGCCGCCGAACCCGCCCCCGAGACCTACACCCTGACGATCCGGCACCTGGACCGCACGGGCGCCACCACCGGCGGCTACCTCACCCACGTCACCGGGATCTCCGGACCCGGCGCCGCGGAGGAGGCCGCGCCCTACGACGCCGGCGGCACCGTCACCGTCCGTCTGCCCCGGGGCCGCTACCTGCTCGACTCCACGCTGTACGGCGCCGACCCGGCCGCCGGAACCGACTGGATCGTCCAGCCCCGCCTGGACCTGGACGGCGACACCACCGTCACCGTCGACGCCCGGACGACCGCACCGGTGGACGTCCGTCCGGCGGAGGCGGGCGCGCGCTACCTGAACAGTCTCGGCTTCGTCGAGGTCACCCACGAGGGCCGCACCCGCTCCGCGAACGTCATGACCGCGCGCGAGGGGCTGCGCGTGGCCCACCTCGGCCCCGCCGCCGAGACCGGCTCGGTCAGGGAGTGGTTCGACACCTACTGGTCCGGCGCGAGCGTCGACTACGCCCTCGGCTACACCTTCACCGCCGACCGCGCCCTGACCGGCCTCGTCCGGCACCCCGCCGACGGCGACCTGGCCACCGTCAGGATCCGCGCGGCCGCCCCCGACGGGGTGCCCGCCACCGGCTTCGTCGCCGTCCAGCCCAGCGCCGGTCCCACGGTCGGCCTCGTCCAGCCCCTGCGGCAGCCCGGCACGGCGACCGTCCTCGTGACCCCCGAGCGCGGCCGGTGGGACGCCGAGTACTCCGGTCCGTCCGCACCCGAGACCCCGCCCAACCGGTACACCGCGAGCGGGTTCGCGGTCCGCGCGGGTGCCACCACCACCCACACCTTCGGCAACGCCGTCTTCGGCCCCGCCCTCGACACCGCGCCCGGCGCCCGCCCGGCGGGAGTCCGCGACGGCGACGCCCTCGCCCTCGACGTCCCGCTGCTCGCCGACGGCGACGGCCACGCCCCGAGCGCGCCCCGCTTCCACGGCGCCACGACCACGCTCCACCGCGACGGGGTCCTGATCGGCACCCGGCACGGCGACCCGGGCCGCGCCCGGTTCACCGCCCCGTCCGGCCGGGCCGTGTACCGGCTCACGGCCACCGCGACCCACGGCGACGGCCCGGCGGCCGGCGGACGTGTCACCGCCTCCTGGACCTTCGTCTCCGCCCGTACCTCCGGCCCCACCGCGCTTCCGCTCAGCACCGTCCGGTTCGCCCCGGCCCTCGGCCTCGACGGCACCGCGCCCGCCGGCACCGCGGTCCGCGTGCCGGTCATCGTGCAGGGCGCGGCCGCCGCGACCGGCATCCGCTCGCTCGCCGTCTCCGTGTCCACCGACGACGGCGCGACCTGGACCCGCGTCCCCGTCCTCGACGGCGCGGCGGGCTTCCGCACCCCGGGGCCGGGCCGCACCGTCTCCCTCCGCGCCGAACTCACCGACGCGGACGGCAACACGCTCACCCAGACCCAGCGCAACGCCTACCGGACCCGCTGACCCGCACCCCGCCCGTCCCCACGGACGCTCCGGAAAGGCCACCGCCGTCCCGGAGCATCCGTGCGTCACCCCCCGTACGTGGCCTGCGTGTCTCCCAGCACCTCGGCGAAGTCCGCCGCGAGCCGCACCGCGTCCTCCGGCGCCAGCGTCGCCGTCGTGATCCGCACCGCCGGGGGAGCGGCGATCCGGAAGCGGGCCCCCGCGGCGACCCACCAGCCCAGTGTCCGGAGCCCGTTCACCACCGCCGACTCGTCGCGCACGGGCACCCACACGTTCAGCCCGCTCGCCCCGACGGCACGGATCCCGCGCGTGCCGAGCGCGCCGACCAGCGCCGCACGCCGTTCCGCGTACGCCGCCTCGCCCGCCGCCACCAGCTCGCCCACCTCGGGGTCGGCGAACATCCCGGCGACGGTCTCCTGGAGCACGTGGCTGACCCAGCCGGAGGTCATCAGCATCCGCCCGTCGTGCCGCGCGGTCGTGACCGCGTCGCACGCGACCCCGGCCCACCGCAGATCGATCCCGAGGTGCTTCGACACGGTCCGTACCTGGGCCCAGCGGTCGAGCCCCGCCGCCGCGAGCGTGTGCGCCGCGGCTCCGCCGACCTCGGCGTTGTGGTCGTCCTCGACGACGAGCACCTCGGGGAACTCCCTCAGTACGGAGACGAGTTCGTCCCGCCGCGACCGGGTGAAGAAGGCCCCGGTCGGACACTGGCCGCGGGGGCTGCACACCACCGCGCGGACCCCGGCCCGCAGCGCCGCCCGCAGCGCGTCCGGCACCAGCCCCTCGCCGTCCACCGCCACCGGGACCATCCGCAGCCCGAGGGCCGGCACCAGGTCGAGCAGGTGGTGGAAGCCGGGATCCTCCACGGCCACCGCGTCGCCGGGCCGCAGCTCCGTCGACAGGAGCCGCGCGATGCAGTCCAGCGCCCCGTGCGCGAACGTCACGTGCTCCGCCGGTACGCCGTCCCGCGAGAACCACTCCCGGGTCAGCTGCTCCAGGACCGGCAGGCGCGGGGCCGCGCGGTGGGAGCCGTACACCGGGCTGACGGCCGACGGCGGCCGCAGGACGGGCAGGAACGCCGGGTCCGGATGTCCGCCGGCCAGGTCCACGAGCCCGGCCGGAACGCGCGGCGGCCGGCGGGACGCCACCGACGGCATCTCGGCCACCACCGTGCCGCCCCGGCCGCGGGTGACGATCAGTCCCCGTTGCCGCAGTTCCTTGTACGCCGTCGCCACCGTCCCCGGACTCACGCCCAGGGTGTCGGCGAGGCGCCGCACGGGAGGCAGGGCGTCGCCCGGCGCGAGCCCTCCCTCGGCCACGCCGCGTTCGACGGACGCGGCGATCCCCTTGGCTGTCATGCCCTCGATCGAATATTGTGCTGCCACGTAAGCAATTATGTATCAATACAAAAGAACGCGCAAGGGGGACCCATGAGCCGCACCACCCACCCGCCCCGCCCACCCTTCCGGGACCGCATCCCCGGAGGCCGCGACGGCCGCCGCATGCTCCTCGTCGGCTTCATCGACAAGTGCGGCACCGGGCTCTGGTCCACGGCCATGGCCCTCTACTTCACCTACGTCACCGGCCTCGGCCTCGGGCAGGTCGGCCTCCTCATCGCCCTCTCCGGCGCGGCGGGCATCGCGGGCGCCCCCCTCGGCGGCCGGCTCGCCGACCGCTTCCCCCTCGTCCGCGTCATCGTCTGCACCCAACTGCTGCGCGCCGCCGCCCTCCTCGCCCTCCTCACCACCGACGACTACCTGCTCCTCGTCCTCTTCTCCGCCGCCGGCGCCCTCCCCGACCGCGCCACCAACGTCCTCACCAAGCTGTACGCCGCCCGCATCGCCGGCCCCGACCGCGTCCGCTACCAGGCCATCAACCGCACCACCTCCAACATCGGCTGGACCCTCGGCGGCCTCGGCGCCGCGGCCGCCCTCGCCGTCGGCTCCACCACCGCCTTCCAGCTCCTCCTCGTCGGCGACGCCCTGTCCTACCTCCTGATGGCCGCCCTCACCCTCCGCTGCTCCGAACCCCCCGCCCCCGCCCCCGCCACGTCCCGCGTCGCCGCCGCCTCCACCGACACGCCGCCCCGGAGCAGGCCCTCCAGCCCCTGGCGCGACCGCGGGTTCCTGGCCTTCACCGCGGGGGAGTCCGTCTTCTTCCTCCACGACTCCGTCCTCCAGGTCGCCCTGCCGCTCTGGATCGTCCACGCCACCGACGCCCCCGTCGGCCTCGCACCGCTCCTGATGGTCATCAACAGCGCCCTCGTCGTGGCCTTCCAGGTCCCCCTCTCCCGCTTCGGCGGCACCACCGAAGCCGCCCGCCGCCTCTTCACCCCCCTCGCCGTCCTCTTCGGCGTCGGCACGCTCGGCCTCGCCGTCTCCCCGCTCGGCGACCGGACCCTGGCCATCACCGCCCTGGTCACCGCCGCCGTCGCCCTCACCTTCGCGGAGATGATCCACACCATCGCCTCCTGGGAGATCTCCATCGCGCTCGCGCCCGACGACGCCCAGGGCGCCTATCTCGGGGTCCACGGCCTCGCCCAGTCCACCCAGCGCTTCGCGGGCCCGCTCGTCATGACCGCCCTCGTCTCCGCCGGCCCCCTCGCCTGGCCCTTCCTCGGCGCCGCCCTCGTCGCCACCTGCGCCGCCCAGAACCGACTGGTCCGCCGACGCCTCACCGAGCCGTCACTGTCAGTGGCCAAGGTTACGGTGAGTGAGCACTGATCGGAGCATCACCAGGGGGAGACATGACCAGCGCCGCCACCACCACGACACGCCTCCGCCGCGCCCTGCGCCGCGAGATGCCCACCACCGTCGGACTCCTCGCCGACGAGCACGACTTCGGCGCCATGCGCCGCTACCGCAGCTTCCTCTTCGACGACCACGCCCTCTACCTCCAGCAGGTGGAAGCCCTCCTCAAGACCCTCGCCCGGCAGGGCGGCCACACCACCGTCACCCTCTTCGACCCCGACGAGTACGCGGCCTGGTGCGCCGAGACGGCCCTCGACCCCGACGACCCCACCACCCGCGGCCGCTTCACCGCCCACCTCGCCGCCACCGGCGCCCGCGTCACCTATACCGGGCAACCCCTCGCCACCCTCCTCCCCGAACTGGTCGACACCGCCGTCCGCCACGCCACGTGGGAGTTCGCCACCACCGTCCTCGCGACCGCCGGCACCTGCGCCACCTGCGGCGAGGACATCGGCCCCGTCTCCTTCGACCGCGCCGACCGCATGCTGCGACGACTTCTCGAAGCCGCCGGACCCGGCACCCACCACCTCGTCTGCAGCGTCCCCGCGGCCGACGAACATCTCCTCGCCGTCCTCCACGCCCACGGCACCACCCGCCCCGACGACGGCGCCGCCACCGAGTTCACCGCCGTCCTCGCCGCCGGCATCGCCCTCGGCGCAGCCGCCGGACTCGTCCTGCGCACCACCGCCCCCGGCGCCCGCGACCGCCTCCACGGCTGGCGCCTCCACCGCGGCACCCTCACCCCCCTCACCGAGGCCGAGGTCTTCGCCGCCTACTGCACCGACGCCCGGACCGGAGAACCCCTCGCCCCGGAACCCGGCGTCGACTACCGCGCCGGACTCACCCTCGCCCCCGACCCCGACGACGACCACCCCCTCCACCGCTGACCCGCCCCGGTACGCCGAAGGGGCCTCCCGCCACCCACGTGACGGAAAGCCCCTTCGATCAACGACGTACCCCCGGGATCACTCCCCGGACAGCACCGCCTGCGCGGCCATCCGCGCGTCGTGCGCCGTGTCCGCCGCACGCGCCGCGGCCGCGGCCCGCTCGCACTGGGCCAGCGTGTACTTCGCCAGCGTCGCGCGCACATAGGGAATGGACGCCGCACCCATGGAGAGCGAGGTGACCCCCAGACCTGTCAGCACACACGCGAGCAGCGGATCCGAGGCGGCCTCGCCACAGACACCACAGCTCTTGCCCTCGGCCTTGGCCGCCTCGGCGGACAGCGCCACCAGGTCGAGCAGCGCCGGCTGCCACGGGTCCTGGAGCCGGGACACCGCACCGACCTGACGGTCCGCCGCGAAGGTGTACTGCGCCAGGTCGTTGGTGCCCAGCGACAGGAACTCCACCTCCTGCAGGATCGAGCGCGCCCGCAGCGCGGCCGAGGGAATCTCGACCATCGCACCGAACTTCGCCCGCAGCCCCGCCTCACGGCACGCGTCGGCGAACGCCTTCGCGTCCGTACGGTCGGCCACCATCGGCGCCATGACCTCGAGGTAGACCGGCAGACCCTCGACCGCCTTCGCCAGCGCGGTCAGCTGCGTCCGCAGCACGTCCGGGTGGTCCAGCAGCGACCGCAGACCCCGCACACCGAGCGCCGGGTTCGGCTCGTCCGCCGGGGTCAGGAAGTCCAGCGGCTTGTCCGCGCCGGCGTCGAGCACCCGCACGACCACACGGCCCTCGGGGAACGCTTCCAGCACCTTGCGGTACGCCTCGACCTGCTTCTCCTCGGACGGCGCCTTCTTGCTGTCGTCCAGGAAGAGGAACTCCGTACGGAACAGACCGACGCCCTCGGCACCGGCCTCCACCGCCGCCGGAACGTCGGCGGGACCGCCGACGTTGGCGAGCAGCGGCACCTTGTGCCCGTCGGACGTCGCACCCGGACCACTGGACGTGGCCAGCGCGGCCTTCCGCGCGGCAGCGGCCTCGGTCAGCTCCGCCTTCTTCTCCTCGCTCGGATCCACGAAGAGCTCGCCGGTGGAACCGTCGACGGCGATGAGCGTGCCCTCGGCCAGCTCACCCGCCCCCGGCAGCGCCACGATCGCCGGCACACCGAGCGCCCGCGCCAGGATGGCGCTGTGGCTGGTCGGCCCGCCCTCCTCGGTCACGAAGCCCAGCACCAGCGCCGGGTCCAGCAGTGCCGTGTCGGCCGGAGCCAGGTCCCGCGCGATCAGCACGTACGGCTCGTCGCTGTCCGGAACCCCCGGCATCGGCACGCCGAGCAGACGCGCCACGATCCGGTTCCGCACGTCGTCGAGGTCCGCGACCCGCCCGGCCATGTACTCGCCCGCACCGGCCAGCAGCTCGCGGTAGTGCGAGAAGGCGTCGTAGATACCCCGCTCGGCCGTGCTGCCGACAGCGATCCGGCGGTCCACGTCGGCGATGAGCTCCGGGTCCTGGGCGATCATCGCCTGGGCCTCCAGCACCGCCTGGGCCTCGCCGCCGGCGAGGTTGCCCCGGGCGTTGAGGTCCGCGGCCACAGCCTCCACGGCCTGGTGGGCGCGCCCCTGTTCGCGCTCCGCCTCCTCGGCCGGAATCTGCTTGGCCGGCGGTTCCAGGACCGCCGTGCCCATGTGCCGGACCTCGCCGATCGCCACTCCGTGGCTGACGCCGACGCCTCGCAGCGTTGTCTCCATCTCACCCGTCTCCGATTGAGCGGCGGCCCCGGCCGCCGCGTTGAATGTCGAACTCGCGGTCGTCACGAGGACGATCCGGCTCAGTTCCAGCCGAAGAGCTGGTCGCCGGTCTTCACGTCGCCGTCCTCGACGACGTCGTGGAGCGAGTCCGCGGTGGCCTCCAGGGCCACGATGGGACAGATGGGGGACTTGCCGGCGGCCTCGACCTCGGCGGGGTTCCAGCGCACGACGGCCTGTCCGCGCGTCACGGTGTCACCCTTGTTCACGAGCAGCTCGAAGCCCTGCCCGTTGAGCTGGACGGTGTCGATGCCCAGGTGCGTGAGCACACCGTGTCCCTCGCCGTCGACGACGACGAAGGCGTGCGGGTGCATGGAGACGACGACCCCGTCGATGGGGGACACCGCCTCCGAGGGCTCACGTACGGGATCGATGGCGGTACCGGGCCCGACCATCGCACCGGAGAAGACCGGGTCGGGAACTGCGGCGAGACCGATGGCGCGTCCAACAAGCGGCGACGTCACGGTTGTCATGGGAAGCCTCCCAGGGGCGGAGATTGTGTGGCGCCGTCACTACCTGTCCTGGACGGCGTACTGTTCTGAAGCGTATGTCATGGGAAGTCCTAGTTCCGCACGAGACGTACCAGTTGGGCGGAGCTAGGGACCACCAGCGACGATTTGCCTCTACTGACGGTGGGATGTACTGTCGTACTCCTGCCTGACCCCAACGCGGCCTTGAGTCGCGGGTCGGCAGCACCTATCAAGCCAGATCCTAACCCCAGTGGTCTACACCTCTGCATGCTCGCGGAGGGGTTGGTCAGGGGGACCGAGAAAGCCTGGTAATGTTTGACCCCGCCGGGAACGGAAACACGAAAGTGAATTCCTGCCCTGGTAACCCGGTCCAGCGGGTGGCAGAAACGCAAAAACGGATCTGCTAGGCTGGAAACACGAAATACCGAAGGGAAAGCCCGGAGGAAAGCCCGAGAGGGTGAGTACAAAGGAAGCGTCCGTTCCTTGAGAACTCAACAGCGTGCCAAAAATCAACGCCAGATTAGTTGATACCCCGTCCATCTTCGGATGGCGAGGTTCCTT
>NZ_JBVJMN010000103.1:0-14630 GCF_055584185.1 Streptomyces sp. NPDC104202
AGGTCGTTGGCGACCAGCGCGTCCAGGGCCTCCTGCGGGAAACGCCCCTCCTCGTCCACCGCCGCGGCGAACGGAACGATCTTCGCCTCCGCGAGGGCACGCACCGACTCCCGGAGCATGTCGTGCTCCTCGGACGGCCGGTACAGGTCGAAATCGGCAGAACCTGACACGCTCACTCACTCCCACGCTTGCTAACTACCGTTAAGTAACCCAAATGGTAGGGCGTGCCCGGGCCGCGGACCAGGGCACGACTATGCTCGGGCAGGCATTCCGCCCGACCTTCCCTGGAGACCCGCATGGCCCTGAAGATCACCGTGATCGGCACCGGCTACCTCGGTGCCACCCACGCCGCGGCCATGGCGGAGCTGGGCTTCGAGGTGCTCGGCCTGGACGTCGTGCCCGAGAAGATCGAGATGCTGGCCTCCGGACGCGTCCCCATGTACGAGCCGGGGCTGGAGGAGCTGCTCGCCCGGCACGTGGCCGGCATCGAGGGCTCGACGGGCCGCCTGCGCTTCACCACCTCCTGGGAGGAGGTCGGCGCCTTCGGCGACGTGCACTTCGTCTGTGTGAACACCCCGCAGAAGCACGGCGAGTACGCCTGTGACATGAGCTACGTCGACGCCGCCTTCGCCTCCCTGGCCGGGGTCGTCCGCGCCGGGGCCCTGGTCGTCGGCAAGTCGACCGTGCCCGTCGGTTCGGCCGAACGGCTGGCGGCGGTCCTGCCGGAGGGCGTGGAGCTGGCCTGGAACCCGGAGTTCCTGCGGGAGGGCTTCGCCGTCCAGGACACCCTGCACCCGGACCGGATCGTCGTCGGCGTCCGCGACGGGGCGGCGGAGAAGATCCTGCGCGAGGTCTACGCCGTCCCGGTCGGCGAGGGCTCGCCCTTCGTCGTGACCGACTTCCCGACGGCCGAACTGGTGAAGACCTCGGCCAACTCCTTCCTCGCCACCAAGATCTCCTTCATCAACGCGATGGCCGAGCTGTGCGAGGCCGCGGGCGCCGACGTCGCCAAGCTCGCCGAGGCCATCGGCCACGACGACCGCATCGGCGCCAAGTTCCTGCGCGCCGGCATCGGCTTCGGCGGCGGCTGCCTGCCCAAGGACATCCGGGCCTTCATGGCCCGCGCCGGCGAGCTGGGCGCCGACCAGGCCCTGACCTTCCTCCGCGAGATCGACTCGATCAACATGCGGCGGCGCGGCCAGATGGTGGAGATGGCCCGCGAGGCCCTCGGCGGGTCGACCTTCCTGGGCCGCCGGGTGGCGGTCCTCGGTGCCACCTTCAAGCCCGACTCGGACGACGTCCGCGACTCCCCCGCGCTCAACGTCGCCGGCCAGATACACCTCCAGGGCGGCCAGGTCACCGTCTACGACCCCAAGGGCATGGAGAACGCCCGCCGGGTCTTCCCGACGCTGGGATACGCCGACTCGGCCCTGGAGGCCGTGCGCGGCGCGGACGTGGTGCTGCACCTGACCGAGTGGCGCGAGTTCCGCGAGCTCGACCCGGCGGAGCTCGCCGCGGCGGCCGCCTCGCGGGTGATCCTGGACGGCCGCAACGCGCTGGACGCGGAGCGCTGGCGGGCGGCCGGCTGGACGTACCGGGCGATGGGCCGTCCGCGCGCCTGACGCGCGGGGACCGCGGAACGGACCATGAGGAGGGGGCGCACCGGGTGCGCCCCCTCCTCCCGTGTGCGGTCAGGCCGCGGCCGGCCGGATCCGGTTCGTCCGGGCGAGGAACTCCGTCTCCCGCAGCACCCGGGTGACGTTGGCGTGCGCGAGGCCGACCAGCTCCTGGGCGGTCCAGTCCCGGCGGAACAGTTCCGCGAAGAGCGGCACGTAGCCCGTGTCCGGGTCCGTGGTGTGCGAGACGCCGACGCAGTGCGCGCCCGCCCCGGACCGCACGCGGTCGAGGACGTCGGCGACGGCGACGGTGTCGTCGGTCACCGTGACCATGCAGACGGCGCCGTTCCCGCCGAGCAGGCGCAGGACGTCGTCCGGCAGCCCGTCCGGGTCGGCCCGGGTCAGCAGGGCCGGGGCGCGGGTCACCGCGAGGGTGCTCCGGACGGTGTCCCGGTCGGCGCCGGAGAGGTCCACCGCCAGGCCGATGCGGTTCATCTCCCGGACCGCCGCACGGGCGAAGCGGTCGAACCCGGTGAGGTTCACGGCCCGGACGCCCAGCGTGTGGTACGCCCGCAGGGTGGCCGCGGAGCCGCCGAGGGCGGTCCAGGCGACGGGCCCGAGGAGCGCGGCGACCCGGCCGCAGTTGCGTGCGTGGGCCACCTCGGAGGTGGTGTACGCCAGCCGCAGGTCCTCCGGGCAGGCGGCGACGAGGGCGCGGACGCCGTCGATCCGCCGCAGGGTGCCGAGGACGCCCTCGTCGGCGTCCACGTGCAGCGACCAGAGCTGCGCCCCGGTCTCGGCGGCGCGGGCGGGCGGCAGGTCCTCGGGCTCCAGCGATCCGGGGAGCGCGGCGTGGCCCTCGGTGACGGGCTGGGCGGCCAGGACGGCCCGGGCGCGGGCCGTCTCGTCGAGCGGGCGTGGTGACCCCGGCGGTTCGGGACGGCCGGCGGACGCGGGAACGGTGGGGAGAGGGGGATGGTCGTCGAGCAGTTCCGCCATGGTGTGACTCCGAACTCGGCTTGCAGTACTGCCCCGCCGAGAGCGGCGGGCCAGTACCGTCCACCGTGCCACCGGCCCCCTCGGGGGGCTCGGCGGCCTGCGCCGTCCGGGTGAGGGCGGCTACGCCGCGTCGAGCGAGTCGATGGTGGCGTTCGACGGAGCCGTACGGCTCCGCAGGTCGCGGGAGACGGCCTCGGCGTCCCGCAGCACGCGGACCGCGTTGGACCAGGTCAGCTTGGCGAGGTCGGGGCGGGACCAGCCGCGGTGCAGGAGCTCCGCGATCAGGTTGGGGTAGCCGGCGACGTCGTCGAGACCGGCCGGGGTGAAGGCCGTGCCGTCGTAGTCGCCGCCGATGCCGATGTGGTCGACGCCCGCCGCCTCGCGCATGTGGTCGAGGTGGTCGGCGACCGTCGCGGCGGTGGCGACCGGCCGCGGGTTCGCCTCCTCGAAGGCGCGGTGCAGCTTCATCGCCTCGGCCGTGGTGTCGAGGTGGTCGAAGCCGTGCGCCCGCAGGTTGTCGTCGGCCCGCGCGGTCCACTCGACGGCCGCGGGCAGGATGAACTTGGGCACGAACGTGGCCATCGCGACGCCGCCGTTGGCCGGCAGCCGCTCCAGGACGTCGTCCGGGACGTTGCGCGGATGGCCGCAGACCGACAGGGCCGAGGAGTGCGAGAAGATCACCGGCGCGGCCGTCGCGTCGAGCGCGTCCCGCATGGTGGTGGCGGCGACGTGCGAGAGGTCGACGAGCATGCCGCAGCGGTTCATCTCGCGGACGACCTGGCGGCCGAAGGCGGAGAGGCCGCCGACCCGGGGCGCGTCGGTCGCCGAGTCCGCCCAGTCGTTGTTGTCGTTGTGCGTGAGCGTCATGTACCGCACGCCCAGGGTGTGCAGGGCGCGCAGGGTGGCGAGGGAGTTGTTGATCGAGTGGCCGCCCTCGGCGCCCTTGAGGGAGGCGATCCGGCCCTGCGCGCGGGCGGCCTCCATGTCGTCCGCCGTCAGGGCGGGGGCGAGGTCGGCCGCGTACCGCTCCAGGAGCCGGTCGACGACGTCGATCTGCTCCAGGGTGGCGCTGACCGCGTCGTCCCCGGTCAGCCGGCAGGGCACGTACACCGACCAGAACTGGGCGCCGACCCCGCCGGCCCGCAGCCGGCCGAGGTCGGTGTGGAGCGCGCCGGTCTGGTCGGCGCCGATGTCCATCCGGTCCAGGTCGTAGCGCACGTGCTCGCGCAGCGCCCACGGGAGGTCGTTGTGACCGTCCACGACGGGCGCGGAGGCCAGCAGCTCCCGGGCCTCAGCGAGGCGCTCGGCGGCGCTCACTTGGCGAAGCCGAACGACTCCGCGCCCTCGGCCTTGGCCCGCAGGCGCTTGCCCTTCTCGGTGGCCTGGTCGTTCAGCTGCTGCTGGAACTCGCGCATGCGGCCGAGGAGTTCGGCGTCCTGCGTGGCGAGGATCCGGGCGGCGAGCAGACCCGCGTTGCGGGCGCCGCCGACGGAGACCGTGGCGACGGGCACGCCGGCCGGCATCTGCACGATGGAGAGCAGGGAGTCCATGCCGTCGAGGTACTTCAGCGGCACGGGCACGCCGATGACGGGCAGCGGGGTGACGGAGGCCAGCATGCCGGGCAGGTGGGCGGCGCCGCCCGCGCCCGCGATGATCGCCTTCAGGCCGCGGCCGGCGGCCTCCTCGCCGTACGCGATCATCTCGCGGGGCATCCGGTGCGCGGAGACGACGTCGACCTCGTAGGGGATGCCGAACTCGTCGAGGGCCTGCGCCGCGGCCTCCATGACGGGCCAGTCGGAGTCGGATCCCATGACGATGCCGATGACGGGTGCGGTGGCGGGGCTCATTCGGTGATCGTTCCTCGCAGGTAGCCGGCGGCGTGGCGGGCGCGCTCCAGCACGTCGTCCAGGTCGTCGCCGTAGGTGTTGACGTGGCCCACCTTGCGTCCGGGCTTCACGTCCTTGCCGTACATGTGGATCTTGAGCTGCGGGTCCCTGGCCATGCAGTGCAGGTACGCGGAGTACATGTCCGGGTAGTCGCCGCCCAGGACATTGCACATCACGGTCCACGGGGCGCGCGGGCGCGGATCGCCGAGGGGCAGGTCGAGGACCGCCCGGACGTGGTTGGCGAACTGCGAGGTGATCGCCCCGTCCTGGGTCCAGTGGCCGGAGTTGTGCGGGCGCATCGCCAGTTCGTTGACGAGGATGCGGCCGTCCGTGGTCTGGAAGAGCTCCACGGCGAGGTGGCCGACGACGCCGAGCTCCTTGGCGATGCGGAGCGCCAGCTCCTGCGCCTCGCCCGCCAGCGCGTCGTCCAGGTCGGGCGCGGGCGCGATCACCGTGTCGCAGACGCCGTCGACCTGACGGGACTCGACGACCGGGTACGCCACGGCCTGGCCGTGCGGGGAGCGGACGATGTTCGCCGCGAGCTCGCGGACGAAGTCGACCTTCTCCTCGGCGAGGACCGGCACGCCCGCGAGGAACGGGTCGCGGGCGTCCTCCTCCGTGCGCACGAACCAGACGCCCTTGCCGTCGTAGCCGCCGCGCACGGTCTTGAGGATGATCGGGAAGCCGCCGGCCTCGGCGGCGAAGGCCACCGCGTCCGCCGCGTCCACGACGATGCGGTGGCGGGGGCTGGGGGCGCCGATCTCGTCGAGCTTCGCGCGCATCACCCCCTTGTCCTGGGCGTGCACCAGCGCGTCGGGCCCGGGGCGGACGGGGATGCCGTCCGCTTCGAGGGCCCGCAGGTGCTCGGTGGGCACGTGCTCGTGATCGAAGGTGATCACGTCACAGCCGCGAGCGAAGTCACGCAGCGTGTCCAGGTCGCGGTAGTCGCCGATGACGACGTCGCCGACGACCTGGGCCGCGGAGTCCTGCGGGGTGTCGCTGAGGAGCTTGAACTTGATGCCGAGGGGGATGCCCGCCTCGTGGGTCATACGCGCGAGCTGACCGCCGCCGACCATGCCTACTACGGGAAACGTCACCCTCTTAGGGTATCCGCACCATCGGTGAACACTCGTCCGGCTGTGGTTTGGCACAAGCGGATCACGGGTCCGGGGCCGGTTTCCCCGTGGTTTGCGAGGTACTCGGGCGGGTGAGGGGGGTGCTGGTTAGCATGGTTGGGTTGACGTCGCCCGGACGTCACCCGGACGGACGGACAGAGCCATCACCATGAGTGAATCCGGCGCGCTGCGCACGCGACTCAACGGGCTCTTCCGCGAGGTCGCCAAGTTCGGGGTCGTGGGCGGCCTGGGCGTCCTCGTGAACCTCGGTGTCTTCAACCTGGTGCGCGGCGCCACGGAGATCCCGGTGGTGCGGGCCAGCCTGATCGCCACCGTGGTGGCGATCGCCTTCAACTACGTGGGGTTCCGTTACTTCACGTACCGCGACCGTGACAAGTCGGGGCGGACCAAGGAACTGTCGCTGTTCCTGCTGTTCAGCGTGGTCGGCATGGTCATCGAGAACGGCGTGCTCTACGCGGCGACGTACGGCTTCGGCTGGGACGGTCCGCTGGCGAGCAACTTCTTCAAGTTCCTCGGGATCGGGATCGGGACCCTGTTCCGCTTCTGGTCGTACCGCACCTGGGTCTTCCGGGCGCTGCCGGCGAAGGAGGCGGTGCAGACCGCCGAGTCCTTCCTGGAGCAGGCGCCGCGGCAGGCGGCCCGCCGCCAGCCCGACCGCGTCTGACCCGGCCCCCTACCGTACGGGGCGGTCCTGCGGCCGCTCCGAGACGCTCCTGACCTCCCGGCTCAGGAAGAGCGCGAAGACCGGCGGCTGCTGCTGGAGCAGTTCCAGGCGCCCGCCGTCCGCCTCCGCGAGGTCCCGGGCCACCGCCAGGCCGATGCCGGTGGAGCTGCGGCCGCTGACCGCCCGCTCGAAGATCCGCGCGCCGAGGTCGGCCGGGACGCCGGGGCCCTCGTCCGTGACCTCGATCACCGACTGGTTGCCGGTGACGCGGGTCCGCAGCGCGACCGTGCCGCCGCCGTGCATGAGCGAGTTCTCGATCAGGGCGGCGAGGACCTGGGCGACCGCGCCCGGGGTGCCGACGGCCCGCATCCCCTGCTTGCCGGAGTGGACGATGGCCCGCCCCGCGCTGCGGTAGGCCGGCCGCCACTCCTCGATCTGCTGCTTGACGACCTCGTCGAGGTCGAAGGCGACGGCGGAGCCGGTGCGGGGGTCGCGCGCGTTGGTGAGAAGCCGCTCGACGACGTCGGTGAGCCGCTCGACCTGGGTGAGCGCGATCGTCGCCTCCTCCTTGACCGTGTCCAGGTCGTCGGCGAGGGCGACCTCCTCCAGCCGCATGGAGAGGGCCGTGAGGGGCGTGCGGAGCTGGTGGGACGCGTCGGCGGCGAGCCGGCGTTCGGCGGTGAGCATCCGGGCGATGCGTTCGGCGGAGGCGTCGAGGACGTCGGCGACGCGGTCCAGCTCGGGGACCCCGTACCGCTTGTGGCGGGGCCGCGGGTCGCCGGAGCCGAGGCGTTCGGCGGTCTCCGCGAGGTCGGTCAGCGGGGAGGTCAGCCGGTTCGCCTGGCGTACGGCGAGGAGGACGGCGGCGACGACGGCCAGCAGGGCCACGGCGCCGATGATCAGCAGGGTGCGGCCGACCTCGGCGGTGACGGTGGCGCGGGACTCCTCGACGGTCACCGTCTCGCCGCGCTCGCCCTCGGCGAGGCCGCGGATGACGTCGCCCTCGGGGCGGGTGCCGATCTCGATCGGGTCGCGCCCGGGGATGCGGATCTGCGCGTACCGCTTGGCGCCGCTCTGTTCGGCGAGGATGTCCGGGTTGACCGGCTCGCCGCCGATGAGGCGGCTGTCGACGATGGAGACGATCCGCAGCGCCTCGGAGTCGACGCTCTCCTGGGCGCTGTTGGAGATGGTGCGGGTCTCGACGAGGACCAGGGAGACGCCGAACACGGCGATGACGACGAGCACCACGGCGAGCGTGGAGTTGATCAGGCGGCGGCGCATGGTTCGGGGCCGGCTCAGCTCTTCTCGAAGCGGAAGCCGACTCCGCGCACGGTGGCGATGTAGCGGGGGTTGGCCGCGTCGTCGCCGAGCTTCTTGCGGAGCCAGGAGATGTGCATGTCGAGGGTCTTGGTCGAGGACCACCAGGTGGTGTCCCAGACCTCGCGCATCAGCTGGTCGCGGGTGACGACCCGGCCGGCGTCGCGGACGAGGACCCGGAGCAGGTCGAACTCCTTGGCCGTGAGCTGGAGCTCCTCGTCGCCCATCCAGGCGCGGTGCGACTCGACGTCGATCCGCACGCCGTGGGTGGCGGGGGCGACGGCCGGCTCGGTGGAGCCGCGCCGGAGGAGGGCCCGGACCCGGGCGAGCAGCTCGGCGAGGCGGAAGGGCTTGGTGACGTAGTCGTCGGCTCCGGCGTCGAGACCGACCACGGTGTCGACCTCGTCGGCCCGTGCGGTGAGGACCAGGATCGGGACCGTGTGGCCCTCGGCGCGCAGCCGGCGGGCGACCTCCAGGCCGTCCATGCCGGGCAGGCCAAGGTCGAGCACGACCAGGTCCACGCCGCCCTGGAGTCCGGCGTCGAGGGCGGTCGGGCCGTCCTCGCGGACCTCGACCTCGTACCCCTCTCTCCGCAGGGCGCGGGCCAGCGGCTCCGAGATGGATGCGTCGTCCTCGGCGAGCAGTACACGGGTCATGGGGTGATGGTAGTCCGCACGGGTGCCGGGCCGGGGCGTGATCCACCGGCCCCGGGGAATGCCTGGAGATCTTGTGGGTATCTTGCTCATGACCTTCGAATGACCTTCCGTGGTTGCGCACACGCCTGTGATCCATCTCTCAAGTCCTTCCATATCCGGCACTGTCGTGTCGTATGGTGGCGAGACGTCAGTAGCGGTATTCGGGGACCTTTGGCCAGCTTCGCGCGCCAAGGTCCTCTTTCTGCGTGAGGTGGGCCCTGCCACCCTCGAGACGGCGAATGACCTGTGGGCCGGGTCCCGGGACGTGAAGACGCGTCTCCCGGGGCGTGGATCCCGGCGGATTCCTCCCCGACTCCGCCGGTGCCGGCCTCCCCCACCGGGCGCACCACGCTCACAAGGCGAGCGTCCCGACAGAGCAAGGATCGACATGGCGTCCAGCCTGACGACGACTTCGGCCGGAACCCCCGGTTCCGAGAAGACGTTCTTCGGCCACCCCCGTGGCCTGGCCACCCTTTTCATGACCGAGATGTGGGAGCGCTTCTCCTACTACGGCATGAGGGCACTGCTCGTCCTGTACCTGGTCTCCGGCGGCGCGGACGCCGCGACGGGCAGCCAGGGTGGCGGCCTTGCCATGACCGCCGCCACGGCCACGGCGATCTACTCCGTGTACGTGTCGATGGTCTACCTGATGGCCATGCCCGGCGGCTGGTTCGGTGACCGCGTCTGGGGCGCCCGCAAGACCGTCGCCATCGCCGGCTTCGTGATCATCGCGGGTCACGCCTCGCTGGCCATCCCCGGCCAGGCGATGTTCTTCGTCGGCCTGGCGCTGGTCGCCGCCGGCTCGGGTCTGCTCAAGGCCAACATCTCCACGATGGTCGGCCACCTCTACGACGGCCCGGACGACCCGCGCCGAGACGGTGGCTTCACGCTCTTCTACGTCGGCATCAACCTCGGCGCCTTCGTCGCGCCGTTCGTGGTCGGCACCGTGGGCGAGAAGGTCAACTGGCACCTCGGCTTCGCGCTCGCCGCGCTGGGCATGGGTCTGGGTCTGGTCCAGTTCCTCGTGGGCACGAAGAACCTCAGCCCCAAGAGCAACATCGTCCCGAACCCGCTGTCCCCGGCGGAGCGCAAGAGCGTCCTGGTCAAGGTCGCGCTCGTGGCCGTGGTCGCCGCGGTCTTCTACGGTGTCGTCGTCGCGCTCGGCATGTACACCCTGAACTGGGCGCTCGTCCCGATCACCCTCGCCGGTCTGATCATCCCGGTCGCCGTCCTGGTCCGCATCAAGCGCGACAAGGACCTCGACAGGACCGAGCAGTCGAAGATGACCGGCTACATCTGGTTCTTCGTCGCCGCCGCAGTCTTCTGGATGATCTACGACCAGGGCGGCTCGACGCTGTCGCTGTTCGCGGACGACAAGACCGCCGACACCGTGTTCGGCTTCGGCTTCCCGGCCACCTGGTACCAGTCGCTGAACCCGCTGTTCGTCATGGCGCTGGCCCCGGTCTTCGCCTGGCTGTGGCTGTGGCTGGCCCGCAAGAACCAGGAGCCGAACACCATCGTGAAGTTCGCGATGGGCCTCGTCCTGGTCGGCGCCTCGTTCTTCGTCTTCGTCGTCCCGATGAACATGGCGGGCGACGGGACCAAGGTCTCCCCGATGTGGCTCGTCTCGATCTACATGATCCAGACCATCGGTGAGCTGTGCCTCTCCCCCGTCGGCCTCTCCGTCACCACGAAGATGGCGCCGCAGAAGTACGCCTCCCAGATGATGGGCGTCTGGTTCCTCGCCGTCACCGCCGGTGACTGCACCACGGGTCTGCTCTCGCTGGCCGGTGTCGACCTGAACGGGACGGGGATCATCGCGATGCAGGCCTCGCTGGCCGTTCTCGCAGGCTTCGCGATCTACATGTACCGCAAGAAGGTCCAGGGCCTCATGGGCAGCGTCCACTGACGTCACCCGCGCCCGTACGGAGGGCCCGTCGCACCGCACCGGTGCGACGGGCCCTCCGCCGTGCCGTCACCGCCTGAGGCGCGCCCAGGGGGTGAAGGTGAACACGGCGCCGCCGAGCAGGATGACCGTGCCGGCGACCAGCGCGAGGGCGCGCAGGGCCCCGTCGTGCTCGGCACCGGTCTGGGCGAGGTTCCCGCCGTCGTCGCCGCCGGAGCCGCCCGAGCCGGAGGCCGTGGTGCCGCCGTCGTCGCCGCCGGAGGCGCCGCCGGCCTGCTTGCTGGTGTCCAGTTCGAGGGACGCCTTCACCGCGCCCTTGACCTGGCAGGGGATCTCGATCTTCGAGGCGCCCAGGGTGACCGTGATGGTCAGCGTGCCGGGGCTGAGCGTCGACCTCCCCGTCGCGCCGGGGCGGTAGGTGCCCTTCATGTCCTCCAGGCTGACGGGTGCGCCCTGGGCGAGTTCGGTGGGGTTGGCCGCGCCGGTGACCTTCACCGTGCCGCTGTCGGCGCCGCCGACCTTGATCGCCATGGACGGTTTGAGCGCGCCCTTGGGGAGGGCGGCCGGGCTGTTCATGACGCCCTTGGCGGTCTTGACCGTGAGGTCGTAGACCTCGCCGTTCCTCCTGGCGTCGACGGTCACCCGGGAGTTGATCGCGGACGGGCCGGGGGGTTGGCAGGCGAAGGCGACGGTCACCTCCTTGCCGGGGAAGTCGGTCTGCCCGCCGCCCCCGCCGGAGCCGCCGGAGGTGGTCGTGGAGCCGCCCGAGGCCGTGGAGCCGCCCGAGGCGGTCCCTCCGGTGCTGGTCGTACCGCCCGCATCCGTCGAGCCGCCGGACGTGGTGGATCCGCCGGAGGTGGTCGTCGTCCCCCCCGTCGTGGAGCCGCCCGAGTCGGTGGATCCTCCGGTGGTCGTCGTCCCGCCGGTGGTCGTGCCGCCGGAGGTGGTGGTGGAGCCGCCGGTGGTCGTGCCGCCGGAGGTGGTGGTGGAGCCGCCGCCGTCCGTGACCTTGATGGTCGCCCCGACCGGCACGGCCGCCTTCGGCGAGCACTTCGTGTCGGTGGACAAGGGCTTGGAGACGTTGATCGTGTACTTGCCGGGCGTGAGGGTGATCTCGCCCGCCTTCTCCAGCTTCAGCCGGCCCTTCATCTCGGGCAGCACCATCGGGCTGTTCTTGGGGATCGGCGGGTTCTGCCGCGGCCCCTCCATCGCGACGGTGCCGGTCGCCGCTCCGCCGACGGTGAGGACGCCGGTCGGCTTGACCGTGTCCTTGCCCAGGTCGAGCACGTCGGGGTTCTTCGAGGCGGCCTGGACCGTCTTCCAGACGATCTCGACCTCGTCGCCGACCTTGGCCTCGGCCGGCGCCGTGACCAGGACCTTCGTGGTGCCCTGCACGGGTGGAAGGCCGGAGATGGAGGGCGGGATGCACTCCGTCTGGTACGAGACCTCGGCGGCCTGGGCGGGGCCGGCGGAAACCAGGATCCCCGCGCCGCCGAGCATCAGCGCGACCCCGGCCGCGCTCATCCTCCGTTGCGTACTCACGCATGTCCCTTCGTCGTCGGACTGCTCTCTGGCGCTGACGGTGCGGAGTCAGGGCTGAACCACGGGAGGACCGTGGTCGGTTCGTCGTCCGCCGGGCCGCCCGGTGCGCGGGCGGCGGGGACGGAGGCACGGGGCCGGACGCGGCGGCGGAACGCCGGGGTCCCGGCGGGGCGCGAGCCGCGGGCGGGACCGGCCGACGGGCGGACGCGGTCCACCACGGCCATGCCGATCCGGAAGAGGGCCGCCGGCACGACGACGGCGAGCAGGACCCAGAAGAGCGTCACGCCCCAGGGTCGGCCGACGCCCCAGGGCTGCTCGACGAGGACCTTGCCGGCGTGGCGGACGGAGACCTGGTAGTCGCCGTGGGCGCCGGCCGTGAGTTCGGCCGGCAGGCGGACGACGGCCTTGCCGCCGGGCGCGATCGTGCCGCGCCACCGGCGTTCCTCGTACTGCGGGGCGAAGACGCCGTGGCTCGTGCCGACCTCGAAGACCGGGTCGCGGACGGGGGCGGAGCCCAGGTTGCCGACGGTGAGGACGACCTCCCGCCGCGGCGGCGCCCCGAACCAGACGAGGAGGCCGCTCGACCCTTCGAGCCGCACGGCGGAGAGGACCCCGAGCCGGCCGTTCCCCGCGGTCTCGGGGAGCGGGGCGGTGGGGTGGCCCGCCACGGCGAACGCGCGGTCGACGGCGTCCTGCCGGCCGGTCACCCCGGCGACGTGCACCACGCAGGGGCAGGGTTCGGGCGGTTCGGCGACCGGGAGCTTGGCGCTGAACGCGCCCCGGGCGTCGACCGTCGCGGCGCGTCCCTCGGTGTTGGCGCAGGAGTTGGTGCCGCCGATGACGCCGGTGCCGGGGGTGGCCCGGCCGCAGATCAGCAGCATGAGCAGCGCGCCGGGTTCCCAGCCGCTGCCGCTGACGGTGATCTCGCCGCCCTTGCCGCCCTCGGCCCGGGAGAGTTCGACCACGGGGCCGGGGGCCGCCGCCGCGGGGGCCGCGGGCAGCAGCGCGAGGGCGAGGACCGCCAGCAGGGCGGCGGCGGTACGGATCGTCCTCATGGTGTCGCTCCCGCCGGGGCTCGCCGGATACGGGGCCCGCCGCGCCGCCGCAGCAGCGCCACGCAGCCGGCGGCGGCCGCGAGGAGCGTGCCGGCCGCCGCGGCGAGCGCGGGGCCCGTGGCGAAGGCCGCCTCGGCGCGCGCCGAGGCGGGGGTGGCGCCGGGCGCGGTGGCGGTCAGC
The DNA here is from genome assembly GCF_055584185.1 of Streptomyces sp. NPDC104202. NCBI lineage: Bacteria > Bacillati > Actinomycetota > Actinomycetes > Kitasatosporales > Streptomycetaceae > Streptomyces > Streptomyces sp. NPDC104202. The sequence continues at coordinate 12,997 of NZ_JBVJMN010000103.1, forward strand.
CGGACGGTGACGGAGTCGAGCGCGGGCGGGTCGGGCCAGGGTTCGCTGCGGACGGCCCGCTCGCCGGGCCTGAGGGTGAGCGGCAGGGGGCGGCCGGGCCGGTCGAGGACGGTGCCGAGGAGTCCGTCGGCGCGGACCGCGAGGGCCGGGGCGAGGACCGTGCTGCCGCGGTTGACGAGGGTGTAGTGGAGCTCGCCGGTGGCGGTGTCGACGCGGACGTCCTCGACGGTGAGCGCGGCGAGCCGGGGGCCGTTGACCCGCAGCCGCAGGTCGACGCGGACCTCGCGGCCGGCGGCCGTGGCGCGTACGGTCCCGCGGTGGTCGCCGGGCGGGGTGTCGGCCGTGACGGTCACGGCGAAGGGCACGTCGGCGCGGGTCCTGGCGGGCACGGTGACGGTCCGCGCGGCGAAGGCCACCGGCGCGCCCTGCCCGGTGAGGCGGACGGTGAGCGGGCGCGTGCCGGGGTTGGTGAGCGAGAGGGTGTCCTGGAGGACGCTGCCGGCCGTTCCCTCCAGATAGGCGTACGGCCGTCCGGCGGCGGGCGCCGCCGTCCAGCCGGGGGCTCCGGCGGGGGCCGCCGCGACCACGCCGAGGAGGGCGGTCGCGGCGGCCAGGAGTCCGGAACGGGGGGCCGCCCGCATCAGCGTGCCGTGCGCCGCGTGAGCCAGAGGACTCCGGCGGCGCCGGTCAGTGCGACGGTGCCGCCGAGGGTGCCGAGGGCCAGGGCGGAGTCGAGCGGTCCCGTCCGGGGCAGTTCGGCCCCGGCGTCCCCGGAGCCGTCGTCGGCGGCGGGGGGCGGGGTGTCGGCGCCGCCGGACACCCCGGTCACGTCGAGTTCGAGGGCCGGCTTCGGGTTGTTCTTCGGCGTGCAGGTCGCCGCGTCCATGCCGAGCGCGTGCACGATGAGCGTGCCGGCGGTGAAGGTGACCTTGCCGTTCTTCTTGGGGGTGAAGGTGCCCGTGAGCGTGCCGATGGCGATCGGGGTGTCGGGCGGGATGGCGGCGGTGTTCGGCGTGCCCTTGACCTTGACGGTCCCGGAGGCCGCGCCGCCGAGGACGAGTTCGGCCCGGGGGGTCATGACACCCTTGGGGAGTTCGACGGGGCTGTCGGAGACGCCCTTCTCGAACGACATGGTGATCGTGTAGCCGCTGCCGCTCCTGACGGCCTTGATGTCGACGGGCGAGACGGCGCCCTTCGGGCCGATCTTCGTCTCGCACGCGTAGTCGACGTCGACGACGACCGCCTGCGCGGCCGGGGCGGAGGCCAGCACGGCCGCGCCCGTCATGGCGGTGGCCGCCGTGAGCGCGGCCACCGTTCTCCTCCGGTTCGGCACCTTGGACACCCCGAGCACCCCTCACCGCGCAGTAGCTGACGGTCTTTCAGATTGGCCGTCAAGGTACGCCTGAGGCCCGAAGGAGGGAAGAAGGAGGAAGGAAGAGAGACGGTGAAGGTCCCGGGCCGCGTGCGGCGCCGGGCGCGGAGACGGCCTCGACCGGCGCCGGCCCGTCAGCCCCTAGGGCCTGGGGGGGGGGGGCCCCCCCCCCCCCCCCCCAAAAAGGGGGGGGGGGACAAAAAACACAGGGAGGGAGGGGAGAGGGGACCAAACACCAACTCTGCGGGAGCAGGGGGGGGTG
>NZ_JBVJMN010000104.1:0-13811 GCF_055584185.1 Streptomyces sp. NPDC104202
GGGGGGGGGGGGGCTGGCGGGGGGGGGGGGGGCTTTTTCTATGGGGGGGGGGGGGGGGGGGCCGGGCGGGGGGGGGGGGGGGGGGGGGGGGGGGGGGGGGGGGGGCCCTCCCCCCCCCCCCCCCCCCCCCCCCCCCCTCCCCCCGTTCGGATGCCGGCCGGCGGCCGGTCGGCGGGGTCCTGGCCGTGGATCAGATGTCGATCACCCGGTAGCCGATGACGTAGACGCCGCCGGAGCCCTCGACGCTGCGCCACTGGGTCTCGGCGCCGACCTCGCTGCCGGTGACGAGCGTGGCGCCGAGCTTGTCGTCGCCGCTGGTGGTGTCGTAGTCCCAGAGGGTCAGGGTGCGGGCCTGCTCCCTGCCCAGGATGAGCGCGGCGTTGCCGTTGCCGTCGGCCATGGAGCGGACGTAACCGGTGCCCATCGTCTGGTACTTGACGCCGTTGCCGGGCCAGACCTTGACGGGGTTGCCGTTGGCGTCGGTGATCTTGAGGTAGGCCTCGTCGTGGTCGCCCTCGCTGTTCTTCTGGCAGTGCAGCTCGACCAGCTCGATCCTGACGTAGTCGATCGGCTCGGCGTGCGCGGTGCCGGCGAAGGCGCCGAGGCTGCCGAGGCCCAGCAGGGCGGTGGCGGCGAATCGGGCGGCTCGGTTCTTGCGCATGTGGTCCCCCCACACATCGGGTCACGCGTGTGACATGAGTTCCGGTCCGCCGTCCCGGCGGGCCGGTGTGCCGTTTCCCCCCGGCACGACACTCACTGTGCCCGGCCGGACCGCTCCGGTTCTACGCGCGTTCCGCTGGACGGAACGGCGCCGCCGAAGACCAGGGCCGGGGGGGGTGGTCAGAGTACGAGGGCGGCGGTCGGAACCGGTCTTCGCTGTCCGCCCCGGGCGAGGGCGCGGGTGACGGCGGCTCCGGCCTCGGCGACGGCGTGGGCGAGCGCGTCGAGCCGCCGGCCGGCCGGGACCAGGCCGGCGAGCGCGGCGACGGTCCGCCCGTCGGGGGCGCGGACCGGCAGCGCGGCGCAGCACACCCCGGCCATCACGTCCTCCTTGTCGAGGACGGCGCCGCCGCGGAGGGGTCCGCGCAGGGCCTTTCCGGCGGCGGTGTCGAGCCGGAAGGCGATGCCGTCCCGCAGCGGCAGGAGCGGCTCCAGGTCGCCGGGGACGGAACCCACCGTGAGGGCCATCTCCTCGCGCATGACGGCGAGGACGACGCTCGCGCCGGTGACGGCCCGGAGCCGCTGGAGCGGGTGCCGTGCGGCGGCCACCAGACCGGGGTGCGGTTCCCATGCCTGGCCGAGCCGGTAGAGCTGCGGGCCGACGCGGTAGCGGTTGCCCTTCCGTTCGACCGCGCCGACTCCGACGAGCTGGTCGAGCAGCCGGTGCACGCTGCCCTTCGGCACCCCGCAGGCGAGTGCGAGTTCGGTCACACCGGCCTCGTCGCCGCTCCGCCGCAGGGCGTCGAGCAGCGCGAAGGCCCCTTCGAGGACGCTCCTGCCCCGCTCCGGCCCGGCCGTCCGGCGGGTCGCGGCGGTCGCTTCGTCGCCTTCCGGCGCATGCGTCGTACCGGTGTCCATGAGTCTCCCCCGACCCCTCACGCCCCAGCCGTGGTCCCCCGATGGCACGGCTCCGGGCACGCCTCCCACCATGCCGCAGACCGGACGAATCGGCGAAGGGCTTGCGCCGCGCGTCGTGTCGCCGGGTCTCCTGCCGGGACGGGGCGCCGGCCCCCGTAAGGTGTCGGCTCATGAGACACGCTCCTCCGCACGCTCCCCGGTCCCGGCGCCGCAGGAACACCGCCCTCGCCGGCGGGGTGCTCGGCGTGGCCGCGGTCGCGGCCGCGGTCGTCGTCGCCGCGACGCCCTCGCAGTCGACGCCCGGACCGGCGGACCGGACCGCGGGGAAGAACGCCGGCAAGGGGCCCTGGCTCCGGGCGGCGGGAGCGCCGCTGACGGTGATCGCCCACCGGGGGGCCCCGTCGGCGGCGCCGGAGAACACGCTGGTCTCGGACGAGGTGGCCCGCCGGGGCGGGGCGAAGTGGATCGAGAACGACGTCCAGCCCAGCAAGGACGGCGTGCCGTACGTCCTCCACGACACCACCGTCGACCGGACGACCGACGGGACGGGTCCGGTGCGGAGCCTGACGGCCGCCCAGCTGGACGCGCTCGACGCCGGTTCCTGGTTCGCGCCCGCGTACGCCGGCGCCCGGATCCCGACGCTCGCCGCGCAGCTGGAGGACCTGCGCACGCGGGGCGGGAACCTGCTCCTGGAGATCAAGGGGCCGCACAGCCACGCCCAGGTGTCCCGTGTCGTGGAGGAGATCCGGGAGCGGGAGATGACCGGCCGGGTCTTCGTGCAGAGCTTCGACATCCCGTCGCTGCGGTACGTCCACGAGCTCGCGCCCGAGCTGCCGCTGGGTCTGCTGCGCGACCGTCTGGACTCCGACCCGGTCGCCCTCGCCGAGGAGCTGGACCTGTCGGCGTACAACGTGGCGGACGCGGCGCTGTCCGCGCGCCCCGGGGTGGTCGCCGAGCTGCACGCGGCGGGCGTGGCCGTGAACGTCTGGACGGTGGACCGTCCGGCCCGCTGGAAGGCGCTCGCCGACCTCGGGGTCGACGGGGTGATCACCAACCGGCCGACGGAGCTGGCGGGCTGGAACAGCGCCCGGCTGCCGTAGAGGCAGTTCGGCCCTCTTCATCCCGTTCATCCGGCTCGACCCGCCCTGCGCCATCCTGCCGGCGCTCCGCCAGTTCGGGCAGGAGGCCGGGGTTGACCCGCGTGAGGATGGCCTCGACCCGCGCGGGGTCGGCCGCCGCCCACAGGACGTCGCGGGCCGCGCGGTACTTGGCGGCCAGCCGCTCCCGCTGGGCGGCCGGGAGCGCGGCCGACCGGTCCGCGCGGCTGTTGTGCGCGTTGTCGGCGATCTTCACCAGGGTGGCGTCCGGGTTGGCGGTGATGCCGCGGATCTTCTCCTCGTACGGCGTGCCGGGCCGGTTGGTGACGGCCTCGACGAGGGCGACGACGGCGTCCGGGACGCCCGCGGCCCGCAGCCGCTCGGCGGTCCAGTCGGTGTCCTCGATGACGTCGTGCAGCAGGCCGGCCATGGCCAGGTGCGCGCCCAGCGGGGCGAGTCCCGCCGCCACCGCGCGCACGTGCGCGACATAGGGGGCACCGGTCTTGTCGACCTGCCCGGCGTGCGCCAGGGCCGCCAGTTCGTCCACTTCGGCGAGAGACTTCATGCCCCCATCATGGCGGGCGGGGCCCGGTGCGCGGCGACGAGGAGGCGGTCGCCGCCGAGGTGCGCCGGTACCGCGAGGCGGGGGCGGTGGTCTTCACCGCGACGGACCTCAACGGGGAGGACGGTCGGCGCCGGACGGGGAAGCTGCTGGGTCAGCTGTCCCGTCAGGGGTGATCTCGCCCTCGCCCTCGGTGTCGAGGTGCGGCAGGATGCGGTCCAGCCAACCGGGGATCCACCAGGCGTGTTTGCCGAGCAGGGTCATCACGGCGGGGACCAGGAGCAGCCGCACCACGGTGGCGTCGATGAGGACGCTGACGGCGAGGCCGAGCCCGAGCATCTTGACGACGATGTTGTCGGAGACGATGAAGGCCGCGAAGACGCTGACCATGATGAGCGCGGCGCAGGTGATGACCCTCGCGGTGATCTCCAGGGCGTGCGCCACCGACGCCTCGGCGTCACCGGTGCGCAGCCACGCCTCGCGGACGCGGGAGAGCAGGAAGATCTCGTAGTCCATGCTCAGGCCGAAGACGATGGCGAACATCATCATCGGGACGTAGCTCTCGATGGGCACCTTCCCGGAGACGCCGAGCGCGGGTCCTCCCCAGCCCCACTGGAAGACGGCCACGACGACGCCGTAGGAGGCGGCGATGGACAGCACGTTGAGGACCGCCGCCTTCAGTGCCACCAGCAGGCCGCGGAAGACGATCAGGATGACGAAGAAGGCCAGGCCGACGACGACGGCGATGATGAGCGGCAGTCGGCTGGAGACGATGTCGAGGAAGTCGACCTGGGCGGCCGTGGTGCCGGTCACGTAGGTCTGGGCGTCGGTGCCGGCGACCGCCTGCGGCAGGACGTCGTCGACGAGGTGGTCGGTCAGCCGGGTCGTCTTCTCGTCCTGCGGCGAGGCGACGGAGTAGGCGGTGCCGATGAGGACGTCGCCGTCCGGGGTGGCCTGGAGCGGGGTGACGAACGCGGCGTCCGGGACGCCGGTCAGCGACTTCTGGAGTGCGGTGCCGAGCGCGGCACGGTCGGAGGCGGGGACGGCGGACTGGTCGACGACGACGGTCAGGGGCCCGTTCGCGCCCGGCCCGAAGGCCGTGGAGATCAGGTCGTACGCCCTGCGGTCCGTGAAGGACTTGGGGTCGGCGCCGTCGCCGATGTGGCCGAGCTGGATGAAGAGCAGGGGGAAGGCCAGGACCAGCAGGGCGAGGACGCCGCCGCCGAGGAACCACCAGGGGCGCTTCTGGACGCGCTGGGCGTACCGGTGCCAGGTGCCGTGGGCCGGGGCGCCGGGCTCGGCGTCGGTCTCGGCCACGGGCTTGCGGACGTGGTAGCGGTCGATGCGGCGGCCCACGAGCCCGAGCATGGCCGGGACCAGGGTGAGCGCGGCGAGGACGGCGGTGACGACGGTGAAGGCCGCGGCCAGGCCGAGTTTGCCGATGAAGGTGACGTCGGAGACCCACAGTCCGGACAGGGCGATGATGACCGTGCAGCCGGAGACGAGGACGGCGCGTCCGCTGGTGGTGGTGGCGAGTCCGGCCGCGTCGGCGGGATCGTGGCCGTTCATGAGGTTCTGGCGGTGGCGGGTGATGAGGAACAGCGCGTAGTCGATGCCGACGCCGAGGCCGATCATGGTGGCGAGCGTGGGCGAGACCGTGCCGAAGGTGAACGCGGCCGCGGCGAGGCCGAGCAGGGCGAGCCCGCAGAGTGCGCCGAGGAGCGCGGTGACCAGGGGCATGACGGCGCCGATGACGGTGCCGAAGCCGATGAGGAGGACGACGATCGCGACGGCGAAGCCGATCGCCTCGCTGGTGCGGTCGTCGGCCGCCGGGCGGGCGAGCTCGCCGAGCGGGCCGCCGTACTCGACGGTGACCCCGGCGTCCCTCAGGGGCTGTACGGCGGCGTCGACGCCGTCGAGGTAGTCGGCGCCGAGAGTGGAGGGCGTCACGCTGAAGCGCATGGTGATGTACGCCGTCTTGCCGTCGGTGGAGAGGGGTCCGACGTTGGGGGTGCCGGCGGGCAGTGCGGGCGGGGTGGTCCCGGGCGGCGGCAGCGGGTTCTGGACGCTGAGGACGTCGGGGAGCTTAGCGAGCGCGGCGACGGCGTCGTTGACCGTCGACGCCTCGTCGGTGAGCGGGCCCGCGGGCCGGTTCAGGACGACCTGGGCGCCGTAGCCGCCGGCCGCGGGGTCGTGCGCCTGGAGGACGGCGAGGCCGTCCGCCGACTGAACGCCCGGGAGCGCGAAGTTGTCGGAGAATTGGCCGCCGACGGCCCGGTCGAGGACCTGGAGGCCCGCGACGGCCGCGAGCCACAGGGCGATGACGACGAGGAAGTGCCGGGCGCACCAGTGTCCGGTGCGGTAGAGGGCGCCCTTGGGGGGTGCGGACCGGCTCGGAGCCGGCTTTCCTGCGTTCATGGGCGTGGCCGTGTCCGGTTGGCAATCCCCGAGCGGGTACCGGCACCGACGTCATGCGCGGGCCTACCCGTCCCATTGTTCGCCCGCCGCGTCGCTCCGGCATCTCGGCCGGGAGGGGAGCGCCGCGGCGGGCGGGGCGGCTCAGGCCGGGAGGCTGTTGGGGTGGGACGAGCGGCGTGCGGCGGCGAGCAGGGCGTGGATGCGGGGGCCGGCCTGGTCGATGTCGGTGAGGGGGGTGGGGAAGGGGAGCCGGGCGTCGTGGTGGCCCGAGCGGTGTTCGAGGCGGAGGGTGAGGCCGTACCGGTCGAGGGCGACGGGCAGGACCCGGACGAGGTCGCGGTCGGGGCGCGGGCGGACGAGGCGCAGCAGCAGCGGGACGAGTTCGGCGTGGCCGTCGGCGAGGTGGGTGAGGAGGCCCGCCTCGGCGCCGGCCAGCGGGTCGGGTGCGGCGGCCTGGAGCGCGTCGAGGCCGACGTAGGTGCGTCCGTCGGCGTCCTCCAGGAGGGCCTGGCCGAACTCCATGCAGGTGCTCGCGGTGGCGTCCGCGACGTAGGGGGCGGGCAGAAGTCCCGTCAGGGTGACGCGGGCGCGCAGGCGTTCGCGGACGGGGGTGGGGGCGATGTCGGTGAACTCCAGGCGGACGGGGACGCGGTCGGTCCCGGCGGCCTGGCAGTCCTCGGACGGGTCGTGCAGGTGGATGTGGCCCATCGGTCCCGTGCCGTCGAGGCGGTGCACCTCCTGGTGGCGACCGTCGGTGACGACGGTCATGGAGTGGGCGGCGGTGAGGATCGACCGGACACGTTCGGCGGGCCGGGGCCGGCCGGTGGGGGCGGTGAAGGGACGCATGCACGTTCTCCCGGTACAGGTGACGGAGACCTTGACCATTACTTAGGCAAGCCTAACCTAACTCATCGTCGGGAAATGAAGAAGGTCACAGTCGTACGCCCTCCTGCTCCTTTGTGGATCTCCCCTAGCATCCGAGCATGACGGTCCTGCCTGACGACGGCCTCTCCCTGGCGTCCGAATTCCCTGACGCGCCACACGAGCAGTGGCAACACCTGGTGGCGGGTGTCCTGCGCAAGTCCGGCAAGGAGGTCTCCGGCGACGCCGCCGAGGACGCCCTGTCCACCCTCCTGGAGGACGGGATCACCACCCGTCCGCTGTACACCGCGCACGACACCGCTCCCGACGCCGGCCTGCCCGGTTTCGCCCCCTTCCTCCGCGGCGACCGCGCCGAGGGGAACACCGCCGGCGGGTGGGACGTACGCCAGCGCCACACGGCGGCCGACGCCGACGCGGTCCTCTCCGACCTGGAGAACGGCGTCACCTCCCTCTGGCTGGGCGTCGGCGGGAACGGCATCCCGGTGTCCTCCCTCGCCGCCGTCCTCGAGAACGTCTACCTCGACCTCGCGCCCGTCGTCCTCGACGCGGGCGAGGAGACCCCAGCCGCCGCCGAGCGCCTCCTCGCGCTCTACGAGGAGCGGGGCGTCGCCGCCGCCGCGGCCCGCGGCAACCTGGGCGCGGACCCGCTGGGCTTCGAGGCCCGCACCGGCCGCCCGGCCCACGACCTCGCGGCCGTCGCCGGACTCGCGCGCCGCTGCGCCGACGGGTACCCGGGCCTGCGGGCCCTCACCGTGGACGCGCTGCCCTACCACGAGGCCGGCGGCTCGGCCGCCCAGGAGCTGGGCTGCTCGCTCGCCACGGGCGTGGCCTACCTGCGCGGTCTCACCGACGCCGGGCTGAGCGTCGCGGAGGCCTGCGGCCAGCTGGAGTTCCGCTACGCGGCCACCGCCGACCAGTTCCTCACCGTCGCCAAGCTCCGCGCCGCGCGCCGCCTCTGGGCCCGGGTGGCCGAGGCCTGCGGCGCGCCCGAGGCCGGCGCCCAGCTCCAGCACGCCGTCACCTCACCGGTGATGATGACCCGCCGCGACCCGTGGGTGAACATGCTCCGCACCACGGTGGCCACCCTCGCCGCGGGCGTGGGCGGGGCGGCGAGCGTGACCGTCCTGCCCTTCGACGAGGCGCTCGGCCTGCCGGACGCCTTCGCGCGCCGCATCGCCCGCAACACCTCCACCATCCTCATCGAGGAGTCCCACCTCTCGCGGGTCATCGACCCCGCCGGCGGGTCCTGGTACGTCGAGCGGCTGACCGACGAACTCGCCCACGCGGCCTGGGAGTTCTTCCAGGGCATCGAGCGCGACGGCGGCCTGGCGGCCGGTCTGCGCTCCGGCGCCCTCGGCGAGCGCCTCGCCGAGACCTGGGCCACCCGCAGCGCCAGGCTCGCCACCCGCCGCGAACCGATCACCGGCGTCAGCGAGTTCCCGGACCTCGACGAGAAGCCGGTCGAGCGCGCGCCCGCCCCCGAGCAGCCGTCCGGCGGTCTCCCCCGGGTCCGCCGCGACGAGGCGTTCGAGACGCTGCGCGCCCGCTCCGACGCCCACCTCGCGGCGACCGGCGCCCGGCCGCGCGTCTACCTGGCCGCGATCGGCCCCGCGGCCGCGCACTCGGCCCGTCTGGCCTTCGCCGCCAACCTCTTCCGGACCGGCGGCATCGAGCCCGTCACCGAGGGCACGTTCGAGGAGAGCGGCGCCCCCGAGGCGTGCCTCTGCTCCAGCGACGCGCTGTACGCGGAGTCCGCCGAGACGACCGCCGCGGAGCTGCGCGCCGCGGGTGCCTCGCACATCGTGCTCGCCGGCCGCCCCGGGCAGTACACGGGTGTCGACGCGTACGCCTTCGCCGGCTGCGACGCCGTCGCCCTGCTCTCCACCACCCTTGACCGCATGGGAGTGTCCTGATGTCCATCCCCGATTTCTCCGGGATCGAGCTCGGGGCACAGGCGGCCGCCGGCGGCCCGGAGGCGTGGCGCACCGCCGCCGAGAAGGCCGCGGGAGGTGACGAGCTCCTCTGGGAGACCCCGGAGGGCATCGGCGTCAAGCCGCTCTACACCGGGCAGGACCTGGAGGGCCTCGACTTCCTCGGCACCTACCCGGGCATCGCCCCGTACCTGCGCGGCCCGTACCCGACGATGTACGTCAACCAGCCCTGGACGATCCGTCAGTACGCGGGCTTCTCCACCGCCGAGGAGTCCAACGCCTTCTACCGGCGCAACCTCGCCGCCGGGCAGAAGGGCCTGTCGGTCGCCTTCGACCTGCCGACCCACCGCGGCTACGACAGCGACCACCCGCGCGTCACCGGCGACGTCGGCATGGCGGGCGTCGCCATCGACTCGATCTACGACATGCGCCAGCTGTTCGACGGCATCCCGCTGGACCGGATGACCGTGTCGATGACGATGAACGGCGCCGTGCTGCCGGTCCTCGCGCTGTACATCGTGGCCGCCGAGGAGCAGGGCGTACCGCCCGAGAAGCTGGCCGGGACCATCCAGAACGACATCCTCAAGGAGTTCATGGTCCGCAACACCTACATCTATCCACCCGGGCCGTCGATGCGGATCATCTCCGACATCTTCGCCTACACCTCGCAGCGGATGCCGCGCTACAACTCGATCTCCATCTCCGGCTACCACATCCAGGAGGCGGGCGCGACGGCCGACCTGGAGCTGGCGTACACCCTCGCCGACGGCGTCGAGTACATCCGCGCGGGCCGCGCCGCCGGTCTCGACGTGGACGCGTTCGCCCCGCGGCTGTCGTTCTTCTGGGCGATCGGCATGAACTTCTTCATGGAGATCGCCAAGCTGCGCGCCGCCCGCCTGCTGTGGGCCAAGCTGGTCAAGGAGTTCGAGCCGAAGAACTCCAAGTCCCTCTCGCTGCGCACCCATTCGCAGACCTCCGGCTGGTCGCTCACCGCCCAGGACGTCTTCAACAACGTCACCCGGACCTGCGTCGAGGCGATGGCCGCCACCCAGGGCCACACGCAGTCGCTGCACACCAACGCCCTCGACGAGGCGCTGGCGCTGCCCACCGACTTCTCCGCCCGCATCGCCCGCAACACCCAGCTCCTCATCCAGCAGGAGTCGGGCACCTGCCGGACCATCGACCCGTGGGGCGGCAGCGCGTACGTCGAGAAGCTCACCCACGACCTGGCCGCCCGCGCCTGGAAGCACATCCAGGAGGTCGAACAGGCCGGCGGCATGGCCAAGGCGATCGACGCCGGCATCCCCAAGCTGCGCGTCGAGGAGGCCGCGGCCCGCACCCAGGCCCGCATCGACTCCGGCCGGCAGCCGGTCATCGGCGTCAACAAGTACCGGGTGGCGACGGACGAGCAGATCGACGTCCTCAAGGTCGACAACTCCTCCGTCCGCGCCCAGCAGATCGCCAAGCTGAAGCGGCTGCGCGAGGAGCGCGACGAGCAGGCCACCCAGGACGCGCTCGCCGCGCTCACCCGGGCCGCCGCCGGCGAGGGCAACCTGCTGGAGCTCGCGGTGGACGCCGCCCGTGCGATGGCCACCGTCGGCGAGATCTCCGACGCCCTGGAGAAGGTCTACGGACGGCACGCCGGCCAGATCCGTACGATCTCCGGGGTGTACCGCAACGAAGCCGGCGAGTCCCCCTCCGTGGACCGCACCCGCGCCCTGGTCGACGCCTTCGGCGAGGAGGAGGGCCGACGCCCCCGCATCCTCGTCGCCAAGATGGGCCAGGACGGCCACGACCGCGGCCAGAAGGTGATCGCCACCGCCTTCGCCGACCTGGGCTTCGACGTGGACGTCGGCCCGCTCTTCCAGACCCCGGCCGAGGTGGCGCGCCAGGCCGTCGAGGCGGACGTGCACATCGTCGGGGTCTCGTCGCTGGCCGCGGGACACCTCACCCTCGTGCCGGCGCTCCGCGAGGAGCTGGCGGCCGAGGGGCGCGAGGACATCATGATCGTGGTCGGCGGGGTGATCCCGCCGCAGGACGTGGAGACGCTCCTGGAGATGGGCGCGGCCGCGGTGTTCCCGCCGGGGACGGTGATCCCGGACGCGGCCCACGACCTGGTGACCCGGCTCGCGGCCGACCTCGGGCACGCCCGGTGATCGGTCTCGACACCTATGTGGAGGGTGTGCTCGGCGGGAAGCGGGCGCTCGTCGCCCGCGCGATCACCCTCGTCGAGTCCACCCGCCCCCAGCACCGGGCCCTCGCCCAGGAGCTGCTGACCGCGCTCCTGCCGCACAGCGGCAAGGCCGTGCGGATCGGCATCAGCGGGGTGCCCGGGGTCGGCAAGTCGACCTTCATCGACGCCTTCGGCACGATGCTCACCGGGCTCGGCCACCGGGTGGCGGTCCTCGCCGTCGACCCGTCGTCGACCCGGACGGGCGGCTCCATCCTCGGCGACAAGACGCGGATGGAGCGGCTCGCCGTCGACCCGGCGGCCTTCGTGCGCCCCTCCCCCAGCGCCGGCACGCTCGGCGGGGTCGCCAAGGCCACCCGCGAGTCGATGGTGGTGATGGAGGCCGCCGGCCACGACGTGGTGCTGGTGGAGACGGTGGGCGTCGGCCAGTCGGAGACCGCCGTCGCCAACATGGTCGACTCGTTCCTGCTGCTGACCCTCGCCCGCACCGGCGACCAGCTGCAGGGCATCAAGAAGGGCGTCCTGGAGCTGGCCGACGTGGTCGCGGTCAACAAGGCGGACGGACCGCACGAGCGGGACGCGCGCGCCGCCGCGCGCGAACTGGCCGGCGCGCTGCGGCTGATGCACGGCGCCGACCCGTTCTGGACGCCGCCGGTCCTCAGCTGCAGCGCCCGCGAGTCCGCGGGCCTCGACGAGGTGTGGAACCGCCTCACGCACCACCGCGAGCTGCTGGAATCCAGCGGCCGGCTGGACGCCAAGCGGCACGACCAGCAGGTCGACTGGACCTGGTCCATGGTCCGCGACGAGCTGCTGCGCCGTCTGCACACCGATCCGCAGGTCCAGGAGCTGGCACCGGCCCTGGAGCGGCGCGTCAGGGACGGCGAGCTGACGGCGACGCTGGCGGCCGAGCGCATCCTGGCCGCCTTCGGGGAGCGCCGGGACTGATCCGCGTCACGGACGCCTGGGCGGGGAATCCCCTCAGGCGTCCTTCTCCATGCCCGGACGCAGTCGTGCCAGCAGGCCGTACAGCGCCGTGCTGTCCTCCGCGCCGAGCGTGTCGAGGGCGCCGTGGGTGGTCTGCATCTCCTCGCGGACGCGCCGGACGACGTCCCGGCCCTCGTCCGTGGCCACCACGTTCTTGACCCGCCGGTCGGCGGGGTCGGGCTCCCGGCGCACCAGGCCGCGGGCCTCCAGGCGGTCCACGATCCCGGTCACGTTCGACGCGTCGCAGACCAGCAGGGTCGCGAGGGCGCGCATCGGCAGCGGTCCGCCCAGCTGGGCGAGGACCTTGGCCTGCGTGGGGGTGAGGCCGTGGTGCGCCGCGGCCGCGGCGAAGTCGCGCCACTGGGCGGTGCCGATGGCGGCGAGGAGTTCCAGCAGCTGGAGCTTGGTGGGCGTCTCGGGGATCGTCGCGCTCATGCGTCGAGCGTACGCACGATGCTTGACATTATCAATTGTTTACTTGACCTCCTCAAGTATCGGGGGCTACCTTCGACGAATTACTTGATGTCATCAACGATCTATGACCTGAAGCACCGAGAAGGCCCCCACTCATGAGCCATGTGACTCCCCCGCCCGCCGGAGAGCAGCGACGCGAGACGCTCGTCGTCTTCGCGCTCAGCCTCGCCGCCATGGTCGTGTCGATGATGCAGACCCTGCCGGTCCCGATCCTCGGCCTCATCCGCAACGACCTGGGCACCACGACCGCCGGCGTCAGCTGGGTGACCACCGCCACCCTCCTCTCCGCCGCCGTCTTCACCCCGCTGCTCGGCCGCTTCGGCGACCAGCACGGCAAGAAGCCCACCCTGGTGGCCGTCCTCGGCGTCATGGTCGCCGGCTCCGTCATCGCGGCCCTGGCGACCTCGCTCCCCGTGCTGATCCTGGGCCGCGTCCTCCAGGGCGCCGCCACCGCGATCTTCCCGCTCGCCCTGTCCGTGCTCCGCGAGGAGGTCCGCCCGCAGAAGCTGCCCGGCGCGATGTCCCTCGTCAGCGGCACCCTCGCGTTCGGCAGCGGCCTCGCCCTCGTCGCCACCGGCCTGCTGACCTCCGGCGCGGACGCCGACTACCGCAGCGCCTTCTGGATGGCGACGGCCTTCGCCGTCCTCGCCCTGCTCGCGGTCGTCCTCCTGGTCCCCGCGACCCGCCACAAGACCGGCGGCCGGACCGACTTCCTCGGCGCCCTGACCCTCGGCGTCACCCTGCTGCTCCTCCTGCTGCCCATCTCCCAGGGCCACGAGTGGGGCTGGACCTCCGGCCGCACCCTCGGCAGCTTCGCCGGCGCGGCCGTCATGACCGTCGTCTGGGTCCTCACCGAGCTCAAGGTCCGCGAACCGCTCGTGGACATGCGGATGTTCGTCCACCGCCCGGTCCTCATGGCCAACCTGGCCGGCGTCCTCGTCGGCTTCGGCATGTTCGCGAACTTCCTCGGCGTCTCCTACCTCGTCCAGATGCCCGAGGCCCTCACCGGCTACGGCTTCGGCGCCTCGATCCTGCGCGCCTCCGTCGAGTTCCTCCTGCCGGGCGCGATCGTCTCGCTGCTCGCCTCCCCCATCGGCGGCCAGCTGGTCCGCCACCGCGGACCGCGGACCGCGCTGGGCCTGGCCGCCGCCCTCGGTGCCCTGGGCTTCGCCTGGCTCGCCCTCGACCACGCGCACATCGCCTCGGTGATCGGCGCCGGCGTCGTCGTCGGCGCGGCCGTCAGCTTCGGCTACGCCGCGATGCCCGCCGTCATCATGGCGAGCGTCCCGCACCACCAGAGCGGCATCGCCAACGGCATCAACTCCATCTCGCGTTCGACCGGCAGCGCGATCGGCAGCGCCGTCGTCACCACGATCCTCGCGTCGCAGACCCTGGAGCACCTGCCCGCCGGCGTCCCGGCCCTCCCCGCCGAGTCCGGCTTCACCCTCACCTTCTGGATCGGCGCCGCGGCCTTCGCGCTCGTCGCGGTCATCGCCCGGGTCGGTCTGCGGGGCGGCCACGCCCCCCGTACGGCTCCGGTGACCGCCCCCGCCGCCGAGAAGACGGAGGCGGAGGCGGCCGCGGTCTGAGCCACGGCGTGGGGGGGGGGGGGGGGGGGGGGGGGGGGGGGGGGGGGGGGGGGGGGGGGGGGGGGGGGGGGGGGGGGGGGGGGGGGGGGGGGGGAGGGGGGGGGG
>NZ_JBVJMN010000105.1:0-13679 GCF_055584185.1 Streptomyces sp. NPDC104202
CCCCCCCCCCCCCCCCCCCCCCCCCCCCCCCCCCCCCCCCCCCCCCCCCCCCCCCCCCCCCCCCCCCCCCCCCCCCCCCCCCCCCCCCCCCGGCGCGGGGACCGTCCCTAGAGGTCGATCGTGACGTCGTAGGACTCCAGCCAGGCGTTGAGCCAGAGCGGAACCTCGAGGTCGATCCGCGTGATCTGGGTACTGGCCGTGCTGATGCCGCCGTCGAGCCGGTCGCGGACCCGGTCCTTGTCGAGGAGCGGCAGGATCGGCGCGTCACCGCCGCTCAGCACCTCCGCGAGCCGGTCGCGGAGCTTCTTCTCGTAGCCGGAATCCTGCGTGCTCGGGTACGGCGCCTTCACCCGCTTCACGATCGACTCGGGCAGCACGTCGCGGGTGGCCGCGCGCAGCAGGCTCTTCTCGCGGCCGTCGAACGTCTTCATCGCCCAGGGCGCGTTGAACACGTACTCCACGAGGCGGTGGTCGCAGAACGGGACGCGGACCTCCAGTCCGACCGCCATGCTCATGCGGTCCTTGCGGTCCAGGAGGGTGTTGAGGAAGCGGGTCAGGTTGAGGTAGCTGATCTCCCTCATCCGCTTCTCCAGGCCCGTCTCGCCCGGGAGGACCGGCACCTCGGCGATGGCGTCGCCGTAGCTCGACCGCCGGTAGCCGGGGATGTCGAGCGTGCCCAGCAGCCCGCCGTCGAACAGCGGCGTCCCGTCGTAGAACGGTCCGGGCGTCGAGGTGAGCCAGGGGAACGTCTCGGCCGTGAGGACCTCGGGGTCGTGGAACCAGCTGTACCCGCCGAAGAGTTCGTCCGCCGACTCGCCGGACAGCGCCACCGTGGACCGCTCCCGCACCGCCTTGAAGAGCAGGTACAGGGAGGGCCACAGGTCGCCGTACCACATGGGCGGCAGGTCGGTGGCGGCGAGGACCGCGGCCCGGACGCCGGGGTCGCTCAGGTCGTCGCTGTTGAGCAGGATCTCCTTGTGCTCGGCCGCCACGTGCTGCGCCAGATCGCGGACGAAGGGGGCGTCCGGCGTGCTCCGCAGGGGGTCCGGGACGAAGTTCTCCGCGGCGCCGACGAAGTCGACCGAGAACGAGCGCACCGGCCCGCCGCCCTGGGCGGCCAGCGCCTTGGCCGCCAGCGCGGTCACCGCGGAGGAGTCCAGCCCGCCGGACAGGAGGCTGCACAACGGGACGTCGGAGATCAGCTGCCGGCTGACGGTGTCGTCGAGGAGTCCGCGGACCGTCTCGATCGTCGTCTCCAGCGAGTCCGTGTGCTCCTGGGCTTCCAGCGCCCAGTAGCGGCGCTTGACGAGGCCCTGGCGGCGGACGCGGACCGTGTGGCCGGGACGGATCTCGTACATCCCCGTGAAGATGGCGTGCTCGGGGGTCTTCACCATGTCGAGCAGCTCGCGCAGGCCGTTGGCGTTCACCCGGCGCGGGATCTCCGGGTGGGCGAGGATGGCCTTGGGCTCCGAGCCGAACAGGACGCCGTCCGCCGTGGGGTAGTAGTACAGCGGCTTGACGCCCATCCGGTCACGGACGAGGAGCAGCTCCTCGTTCCACACGTCCCAGATGCCGAAGGCGAACATGCCGTTCAGCTTGTCGACGACGCCCTCGCCCCACTCCAGGTACCCCCGCAGCACCACCTCGGTGTCGCTCTCGGTACGGAAGCGGTGTCCGCGCGAGATCAGTTCCGCGCGCAGCTCGCGGTAGTTGTAGATCTCACCGCTGAAGGTCAGCACTGCCAGCGTGCGCCCGTCCTGCTCGGCGGTCATCGGCTGACGCCCGCCCTCCAGGTCGATGACGGACAGACGCCGGTGACCGATGGCGGCGTGCTGAGCGATCCACACGCCGTCGGCGTCGGGACCGCGGCACGCCATCGTCTGGGTCATGGCGTCGACGATGGCGCGCTCCTGGGTGAGATCGCGCCCGAAATCTATCCAGCCCGCAATGCCGCACATAAGCGACGTTCTCCTTAGGTAGGCGATCGTGAGCACCTGGCTCATCGAGGTGGTCCGGGAAAGGGAAGTGCAGACACCGTGCGCCGGGCCGGCCCGCTGGTGCGGGCGCGACCGGGCGAGGGGGGAAAGCGGCGGTTCAGCTGACCAGGGCGGACGGCCGCCCCGGTCACGGTGGGGCTAGGAGGCCTTCGGCCACGTGTACCTCCCGGCCCGGTGCGCCCAGGCCACGAGCACCATCAGGACGGCCGCCAGCCCGCCCAGCACCATGACCGTCGACGGCGAGGACCGGTCGAGGACGGCCCCTCCCACCAGGGCCCCGATGGAGATGGTGGCCTGGAAGGAGGCGGTGAAGAGGACGGAGGACGCCTCGGGGGAGTCGGGGGCGGCCTTGGAGAACCACGTCTGGGAGCAGACGGGCACGGCGCCGTAGGCGACGCCCCAGACGACCAGCAGCGCCACCGCGCCGGCGTCCGACCCGCCCAGGACCGGCAGGAGCAGGGTCGCGGCGGCGATCAGGGCCGCCGCCGCGGCGAAGGTGGCCCGGGGGTAGCGGCCCACCGTCGATCCTCCGAGGAAGTTGCCGGCGATGCCGGCCGCACCGTAGATGAGGAGGTAGACCGTGATGATCCCCGAACTGACGTGGGTCACCTGCTCCAGGAAGGGCGTGACGTAGGTGTAGGTGCCGAAGTGGGCGAGGACGACGAGGAAGGTCATGACCAGGGCGAAGCGGGTGTTGACGCTCCGCAGCATGCTGCCGAGGACGTCGAGGCGCGTGGCCTGGTCGGACGGGAGAGGCGGGACGACCGCGAGGAGCAGCACGAGGACGGCCAGCGTGAAGCCGCCCATGACGAGGAACGCCGTCCGCCACCCCGCGATGTCGCCGATGAACGTGCCCAGCGGTACGCCGAGGACGGAGCCGAGCGGCACCGCGGAGAAGATCACCGAGGTCGCCCGGCCCACGGACTTCGCGGGAACCAGCTGACCGGCCAGTCCGGCCCCGATGGACCAGAAGCCGCCGATGGTGATGCCCACCAGGACGCGGGAGACCAGGACGAGCCAGTAGCTCGACGCGACGGCGGCCAGGAAGTTGGCCAGCGCCAGCAGGAGGATGAACACACCCAGCATGACCCGCCGGTCGACGCGTCCCGTGGCCACGGTCACCACAGGGGCCGAGATCGCGGCGAGGAACCCTGGCATGGTCATCATGAGACCAGCCATTCCGTCCGAAATGGTGAAACTCGATCCGATCGACGTGAGAAGGCCGATCGGAAGAATTTCGGTCGTGACGATGGAGAAGATCCCCAGCATCACCGAAATGACGGCCAGCCACGAGATGAAAGGCGACCGTTCCGGCGAGGCGGGAGATTGGACAGAAGGGGTGGTTGCTGTGGACATGAATCCCGTCCTGAGTTGGGCATCACATGGAGAGTGTGACCTCTAGTCCAGCAGGAACGGGCACCATCTTCTGGCAGATTCCCGACGCCAACATCCGGTCGATCGCGCGCCGGGAGCGCCCGGCGCGCACATACGGAATCTCCAATTCCAGTGTTTCCGCAGGTCATGTGGCTGACCCCAGGATCGAAGAGGGCCCGCCGCGCCGACGTGGGGTGCGCAAGACCCCGCGTGATTCGCGACGACTTAGCCAAGTCGAGGAACCGTCGGCCCGGGAAAGCCGTCGTCTGACGTTCATGTCGGAAACCTGCCGGACGGCGACCCGCTTCCATGCTCTCCTGGTTTTTCCGCTCGCATGCCGCCCGATGCGCCGACGCGGTGGACACATCACTCCGACGAGACTGTCGGTGAAATCGAGGAGAAGAATGTTCGAATCCGAAGAGACGGTCCGGAAGAATGTCCAGGAGCGGGCGGCGGGGCTCGACAGGGAAAGCGTCGCCGCACACCGGGCGGAGGCGCAGCGCAGGTACGACGCCGCCATGCCGGGGTACTGCTTCGACCTGGTCATGCGGCGGGAACAGCTGGAGCAGCACACCAGGGAATGGCAGCGCGTCCTCGACGAGATGACCTCGCGCGGCCTCGATCGCTACCTCCCCGCCGACGAGAAAGTCTGACGGGGCGGCGCCGTTCGCACGGCGCCGTCGCGCACCCGCCGCGGGGGGGCGACCTCGCACCCAGGGGGAGTGAGGACCTCGCGGACGCCGTCGGCGGCCCCCGGCCGTCCCGGCGCGGGGGCCGTGTTCGGTATGACCGGCGGCCGGCAGGGTAGCGGAGGTGCATGGCACCTGACGACACTTCTGCCGCCGCGAGCGGTTCCGCCCAGCCCCGGATCGACGTCAAGGCCCTGGCGGGGCTGCTCGACGGGGAGTACGTGGAGATCCGTGACCTCGTCCGGACCAATCTGGTGGCCCACGCCTCCGTCCTCGAGGACGCCGAACGGCTCGGCATGGACGCGTTCCGCGAGCGGGTGCGCGACATCGTGGTCGAGATGGCCGGGACCGGCCAGACCGGGATGGGCTTCCCGGCTGCGTACGGCGGCGGGGACGACGTCGGCGCCTCCGTCGCGGCCTTCGAGACCCTGGCCTTCGGCGACCTGTCCGTGCTGGTCAAGGTCGGGGTGCAGTTCGGGCTGTTCGGCGGCGCGATCCTGCAGCTGGGTACCGCGCGCCACCACGACGCCTACCTGCGGGAGCTGATCGCGGGCCGGCTGATGGGCTGCTTCGCGATGACCGAGACCGGACACGGCTCCAACGTCCAGGCACTCGGGACGGTCGCCCGCTACGACGCCGACGCCCAGGAGTTCGTGGTCACCACGGAGGGCGACGCGGCACGCAAGGACTACATCGGCAACGCTGCCCGCCACGCCGAGCTCGCCGTCGTCTTCGCCCAGCTGGAGGTCGGCGGAGAGGCCCGCGGCGTCCATGCGCTCCTCGTGCCGCTGCGCTCCGGCGGCGAGGTCGTGCCGGGCGTCGAGATCGAGGACGACGGCCGCAAGATGGGTCTCAACGGCGTCGACAACGGACGCATCCGCTTCCACGGCATCCGCGTCCCGCGCGAGGCGCTCCTCAACCGCTTCGCCGACGTCACCCCCGACGGCACGTACGTCAGCTCCATCGACAACCCCGGCCGCCGCTTCTTCACCATGCTCGGCACGCTCGTCCAGGGCCGGGTCTGCGTCGGCGGGGCCGGAGTCGGCGTCGCCAAGGTCGCCCTCACCCTCGCCGTCAAGTACGCCGTACGCAGGCGCCAGTTCGAGGCACCCGCCGACGCCTCAGCCGGCTCGCACGCTGCGGGTGCCTCCGGCGCCGCTGCCGCCGGGGAGCAGCTGCTGCTGGACCACGGGCTGCACCAGCGCCGCCTGCTCCCGCTCCTCGCCCGCACCTACGCGCTCCACTTCGCACAGGACACGGTCCGCGGTCAGCTCCACGGCGTCTTCTCCGGCGACGACGACCCGCAGGCGCGCCGGCGCCTGGAGTCGCGGGCCGCCGGTACCAAGGCGCTCGGCACCTGGCACGCCACGCGCACCGTGCAGGAGTGCCGCGAGGCCTGCGGCGGCGCCGGCTACCTCGCGGTGAACCGCTTCGCCGCGCTGAAGGCCGACAGCGACGTCTTCACCACTTTCGAGGGCGACAATCACGTCCTGCTCCAGCTCGTGGCGAAGGGCCTGCTCACCGACTACGCCACCGAGTTCGAGGACCTGGACCAGCTCGGCATGGTCCGGCACGTCACCGGCCTGGCGGTCGAGACCGTCATCGAGAAGACCTCGGTCCACAAACTCCTGGAGCGGGTGCGCGACCTGCTGCCCGGTGGCGACGAGTGGGACCGCGAGGCCGGTCTGCTCGACCCGGAGTACCAACTGGCCATGCTGCGTTTCCGCGAGGAGCACATGCTCGCCGGACTGGCCCGCCGCCTCAAGGCCGGAGTCGACCGGGGGCGCGATCCCGGCGCGGTCTTCTCCCAGGTCCAGGACCACGTGATCGCCCTCGCTCACGCCCATGTCGAGCGGCTGGTCCTCGAATCGTTCGTCGACGCGTGCAGGACCCACCCCGACGGCGACAACAAGGTCGCGCTGGGACTGCTCTGCGACCTGTTCGCACTGTCGACGATCGAGGCGGACCGCGCCTGGTTCATGGAGCACGGCCGTCTGACCGTCCAGCGCTCCAAGGCGATCAGCCGCGAGGTGAACGACCTCTGCCGCAAGGTCCGCCCCCTCGCCGTCGACCTGGTCGACGCCTGGGCCGTCCCGCCGCAGATGCTGCGCGCGCCGGACCTGCTGGCCTGAGAGGCCGCTCCGTCCGGTACGTCGTCCTCAGGCGTTCCGGTTCTCCGGCGCGCCAGGCCCGGTCACGACGTCGGCGGGTCCGCCGGCCTGGCTCGCTGCGGGTGGAACGTCTCCTGCCGGGCCAGCATCGCCACGCACTCGGCGATCTTCCGGGCGCGCGTCTCGGCCCGCTTGACGGCGTTCACCCGGTGGACGAGGGCGAAGCGGTTGGTCTTGGTGAGCACCTCGAACATCGCCTGCGCCGCCGGTTCGGCGGCGATCGCGGCGCGCAGGTCGGCCGGCACCTCCGCCTCCGACGACGGCGCGTAGGCGGCCGTCCACCGGCCGTCGGCCTTCGCGGCGTCCACCGCGGCGCGGCCGGCAGGAAGCATCAGGCCGGCCGCCTCCAACCGGGCCACGTTGGCGACGTTGCGCTGGGACCAGATGCTGCGGGGCCGGCGCGGGGTGAGCCGCCTCCAGGAACTCTCCTCGTCGCGCTTGCGGGCCTGGCCGTCGATCCAGCCGAAGCACAGCGCCTCGTCGACCGCCTCCTGCCAGGTCAGCGTGGTGACGGAGCCGCCCTTCCTGGTCAGGGCGAGCCACACGCCGGGGGAGGTGGTGTGGTGCTCCAGCAACCACGCGCGCAGCGCCGCGCTGTCGGCGACGATCAACTCATCCAGCTCGGTTCCGGTCACCCCCACAGATTAGTGCCGCGACCCGGTGGTGGGTCCTGTCGCCGTGGCCCGTCGACCCCTCAGAGCCGGATCGTCCAGCTGACCGTGGAGCGCATCGTCCGGGCGATGCCGCGGTCCCGTACCGAAGGCGTGCGGTCCTCGGCCGTGAGGGAGAGCGTGTGCTTCCGGCGGTCGAGCAGCCGCAGGGCCAGGTCGGCGACGCGCACGTGGTCGCGGCCAGCGAGGGACTTCACCTCACGGCCGTCGAGGTACCAGCGGATCGTGAGCTGACGCCCGTCCGCGCCGGCCAGCCGGGGGACGAGGGCCGTGGCGGTGTCGCCCGTACGGAGGGTACGGCCGGTGGCCGTGACGGGAGAGGCGATGCGGGCCTCGCGGTAGAAGCCGGCGATCATCGCCTCCACGCCGGGCAGGTTGAAGGGCTTGCCGAGGGAGCGCATCAGGGAGTCCTCCGTGGGGCGCCGCAGCCCGGTGGCGTAGTAGCCGCCGCCTTCGTACGCGCCGACGACGCCGCCGTCGGGAGACCGCTCGCCGAGCCACTGGTGCCACTTGGTGCCCCGCCGGGCCATGTCGTCGGCGGAGAGGGTGGTGATGTTGGAGTCGGCGGGCTCGGGGCCCAGGTACTTCTCGTAGCCGGGGTAGTCGGCGTAGAAGTACTCGTCGGCGAGCTTGCCCAGGGAGTGGCCGGTCTCGTGGATCGCGACCTGGCCGGACTTCTCGTTGCCTGCCGAGGCCGTCGATATGCCCTCGTAGCCGAGGGTCTCGCTGCGTTCGTTGTAGCCGGCGCCGCCGTACTTGGTGCTGTTGGCGAGGACGAGGACCAGGTCGGCCTCCGGCGCCTTCGCGACGTAGGCGTCGACCTTGCCCTGGTCGACGCAGAGCAGCCGTTCGATCTCGTCGCACCAGAAGTACGAGCCGAGTGCCGTGTCGCGGACGGTGTCGGGCGAGGGGTCGCCGGAGACGCCCGACTGGTTCGAGACGGCGTCGACGGTCCAGACGTTGAAGAGGTTGCGGTAGGTGGAGTAGGGCTCGACGGCCGTCAGCTCGGTCCACTTCTTCTGGGCGTCGGCGTGGAACCGGGGCAGTTCGGCGAGGGTGTAGCCGTCTCCGATCACGACGACGTCGAGCCGGTCGGCGCTGGGCCCGTTGTCCACCGTCTTGGTGACCTCGCCGTCGGCCGCCACCTCGGGCGACGCCAGGCGGGAGGCCGTCCGGTTCCGGCCCTCCTGCGGCACGTAGGTGTGGCCGGATCCGGCGAACGTCCCTTCCTCCGGCCCCGGGATCTCGACCTCGACTCCGGCCGTGCGCGGTGCCGGCGTGTCCGCGGCGGCGCTGCCGGGTGCGGCGGCGAGTACGGCCGTGAGCGCGGCGGCCGCTCCGATCGCCATGGCTCCTCGTCGTGCTGAACGCATGAAATCAGCCCCTTGGCAGGCGAGTTAAGTGCGAAGTTAATCGTGCTGAACAAGTCGCTTAACCTAGGGGGAGGATGAGGGCGTGCGCAATGCCTACCGCGTCTGGATACTGTGCAGTTCACGAACCAGGGGGTCCTCATGGACGATCCGGCCACGATCGGCCGCCGAGTGCAGCTCCTGCGCACTCAACGCGGCCTCACGCAACGGCAGTTGGCCGACCCCTCCTACACCCCCGCGTACGTGTCGACGCTGGAGTCGGGCCGGGTCAGGCCCTCGGAGACAGCGCTGCGCTTCCTCGCGGAACGGCTCGGCACGTCGTACGAGGAGCTGGCCACCGGCAGGCCCGCGCACCTCGCCACGGAGCTGAGGCTCGCTCTCGTCGAGGCGCGCCGGCACCTGGCCACCGGGACGGCGGAGGACGCCGCCGTGCGCTACCGCCGCCTGCTCACCGACGCGGAGCATCTCGACCTCGTGCCCGAGCAGGCCGAGGCGCTCCTCGGGCTCGGCGACTGTGCTCTGGAGACCGGGCAGCTGGTCGACGCGGGCCACCACTTCCAGGCCGTCGAGCGGCTCCTCGCCGAGGAGCCGCTGCCGCGCCGCGCACGCGCGATCCGGGGCCGTGCCGTCGCGCACCTCCTGGCCGGAGAGCTGCGTTACGCCTGCTACCTCCTCGAGTCCACCATCGACGAGCTCGGAGCGAGCGGCCTGGCCGATCCCGAGGCGCTGGTCGTCCTGTACGCCGCCGTGATCGGTCCGTACATGGACATGGGCGCCCACGCCCGTGCCGCCCACGCCGCCGAACTCGCCCTCGCGCTGGCTCCGCAGGTCGACGATCCGGCCCTGGTGGCGGGCATGCACCGGCAGGTGGCCCGCACCTTCCTCGCCGAGGGGCGCACCGCCGAAGCGGACGCCTCACTGGCCAAGGCGCAGGCGATCTACCAGCAGCTGAGCCTGCGCACCGACCTCGCGCACTGCCACTGGATGCGCGGCTACGTCCTGGCGCAGCGCGGGGAACTGGACGCGGCGGAAACGGAGTTGCGTGCCGCCCGGGACATGCTGAACGTCCGGCGCGCGGCACTTTTCACGGCGCAGGTGGAGGTGGAGCTGGCCGATGTCCTGCGGCGGCTCGGACGGCACGACGAGGCGTCGGACCTGCTCTCGGCGTTTCTCGAACTGGGCGACCGGCACGGCGCGGTGCACGCGGGAGGCGCGCACCGGCTGCTCGGACTGATCGCCGAGGAACGGGGCGACAGCGAGACCGCCGAGGAGCACTACGTCATGGCCCTGGGGCTGCTGGAACGCAGCGGAGCGAGCGGCGACCTCGCCGATCTGTGCCGCCTGCTGGGCGACCTTCTCCGCCGCGGCGGCCGCACCGAGGCCGCCCTGGACGCCTACCGTACGGGGCTGGGACACCGGTCCGCCCCCGGCACGACGACGCTGGGACCGGCTCCGGCGGCACCGGCGTTCCCGCGGCGCTGAACCGCCGGCCGACGGCGCCCTCCGACGCGTTCCTGAGCGCGTCGCGGATCGTGGTCGCGCGGACCGCCCGGTGACCGGGGCCGCTGCGGGCGACCACGACCACCGGGCGGAGCCGTCCGGTTCCCGGACGGTGCCGACGCCCGCCGCTCAGCAGTTCCGGATGGACCACACGGGCGTCCAGTCGTACGTGAAGGGCGTGGGCTCCGGCAGGACGACGTCCAGCACCTGGCCGTTCTGGCCGTAGAAGAACGCGGCGGCGCCGACCTGGTTGTTCACCACCTGGCCCACGCCGTTCCAGTGGGACAGGGAGTACTGCTGGCATCGGTAGAGGAAGAAGACCTTGTACTTGCCCACCACCGGGTCCCAGACCCCGGTGCAGAGGTTCCCCGACGCGCACGTGACGGGGCTGCCCGACGACGTGTGCACGTAGTCGGCCCCGGGCGAGACCGTCGGCGACACGGCCGCCACCGCACGCCCGGACGGTCCTTCGCCCCGGGGCGCCGGTGGCATGACCATGGTGTGGCCGCCGCCCTCGCGGGGCCCGTCCGGGGCAGCCGCCTGGGCCGGGCCCGCGGCGACGGCGGACACCAGCACCCACAGGAGGGCACCGGCCACGGCGAGGGGGGAACGTCGGCTACGCGACATCGTCACTCCTTCTCCGGGGAATCCCCGGGTTCACTTCTGACTCGTGCACAGCGGTACGTCCGGCAACTGGTCGTCCGGATGGCTGAGGTAGATGTGGGTGACGTAGCCCCCGTACTGCGGCAGATACGCCCACCAGTCGTTGGTGTACGGCGGGACGGAGACGAGCTGCCCCTTCTTCTGGCAGCCCACCAGCACCTCCACGCCGGCCGGGAGCCGCGTGAGGAGGTTGTCCCCGACGGCCGGCTCCCTGCGGACCGCGACGTCCTGACCCCACGTCCCGTACCACCTCCCCTTCGGCGCCGTTCCGCCGGGAACGGTCAGGGAACGGGTCAGCCGGCCGAGGTCGGTGTACGCCTTTCCGTACGACGTGCCGTCCGGGTGCAGGGTGAGGACGGCCACGATCGAACGGTCACCGGTCCCGACGGTGCCCGTCGTGTGCAGCGCCGGCCGGCTCAGGTCGACGCGCGCGCGGTCCGCGCCGGCGGACGCGGGGGCCGAGGCGTCGGTGCCACGAGCCGCAGGGCTGCTCCCGGAACCGCAGTTCCCCTGCGCGTACGCCCCCGACCAGCCCTGCTTCACGGCCCACGGCCGGTCGAACGCGCCGGCGATGCCGAAGTGCTGGTCGAAGGAGTCCGACGCGCACCGGGTCGACTGGCGCAGACGGTCCATGACGAAGTCACGGACCGGCGCGGGCGCCGACTCCAGGATGTGCCGGTAGGTCTTCACGGTGTCGCGGGCCGACATGGCCGTGTAGCCCCAGTAGCCCTCGTAGCCCGCCGGTGGGGGAGCGGTGTCGGCGAGCCCGAGCCGCGCGACCATGCGCGCGACGATCGCCGGCCCCCCGTACGTCGACCAGTAGTGGCTTGCGGCGGCGTCCTGACTGCTGCGGAGCATGACGTCCAGCCGCGTGCGGTCGGCGGCCGGGAGGGTGTCGGGGCTGCGGTTCCACAGGAAGTCGAGGGCGATCAGGAGCTTGACGACCGACGCGGACCGGAACGGGGCGGCCGGGGCGATCTGCTCGGTGAACGTCCCGGTCTGCCGGTCGAACACGGCCACGCCCGCCGTGACCCCCGCGGGCACCTGAACGCTCGCGGACGTGACCGACGCGGAGTCGCCGGTCGCCTCCGTCGCGGCGGCGGAGTGCGGGAGCACCGCGCCGGTGAAGGAGAGGGAGAGGAAGGCCGCGGTCGCGGCGAGCAGGCGCCGAGGCGTGCGGCGAGCGGTGGTGGGGGAGTGCCCGGCGATGCGGAGCATGTCGTGAGGGTCCTCGCTTGAGTGGGAGAGCGGGTTGCCCGGGTATCGGAGAGGGGTGGCGGACGAGGGCGGCGGGACCGCGGGGCGGAGCCCCCGGCGGGACGCGAGGGGCTCCCGGAGCGGGTGGGCGGGCGGCTTCCGGCGGCCTACGGAATGTTGCACTCCGTCATGCCCGGCCAGGGATCCGTCGACGTCCACACGTCCACGGCGGGGATGAAGCCCCACCCGTGATGGCGCTCGTGACCGGGAGCGATGCGGTCACCCATGGTGTAGTACCAGATGGTGTTGCCGCCGCTGTGCGGGGGGCCGCTGGCCCAGCACACGAACCAGCTCGTCGAGGTGTCGATCCAGCCGATCACCGGGCACGCGGGGATGAAGCTGCCGCAGCCGCGCAGCGGCGCGCCGGCACGGTTGCCGCACACCCAGTCACGCGTCCAGGTGCGCCCCGTGTAGGCGTCGTAGTGGCTGACGTCGCGGGCGGTGCACGACGCCTGGGCCGCGAGGGGCGCGGCCCCGGCCGTCGGCGGCGCGCCCCGCACCGCGTGCGTGGTCGTGGCGGCCTGCGGTGACGACGCCTGAACGGCGCCGGCGCTGAACAGCACGGCCAGGAGGGCGGCGAGCATCGCCACCGCTCGTCTCACGGACATGTTTCGGCCCCCGTTGTCGAGAAAGCAAGGGTCGGACGGCACCCGCGGAACCGAGGAGTCGTCGCGGGGCGTCGCTTGAGAGCCGAGCCTTCCATGCGCACTCCGCTCATGTCATTGCTTGTCGCCATGCGAGATGGAAGACGATCGATAAGGGATTCATCATGGTTACTGGCGAAACGGGCGCTGGAGGCGCCGCGCCGACGAGCCCCGACCCGCGGACGCCGAGCGCCCATCAACTCCGGTTGTTCGTCGCCCTCGCGGAGGAACTCCACTTCTCCCGCGCCGCCGCCCGGCTGTTCATGACGCAGTCGGCGCTGAGCCAGCAGATCAGAGACCTGGAAAGACGCCTCGGGGTGCGGCTGTTCGACCGTTCGAGCCGGGCCGTGACGCTGACGTCGCAGGGCCGGGTGCTGTTGGCGGACGCGCGCAGCGTGGTGGCGGCCATGGAGCAGCTGAGCCGCAGCGCCTCGAACCAGGCGCGCAGGCTCTCCGGACGCCTCGTCGTCGGCACCATCGGCGCGGAGGCCGCGATGCCCTATACGCACGCCGTGCTGCGTCTGCTCCACGAACGGCACCCGCTGGTCCAGGTCGACGTGCGCAGCCTCCACTTCGCCGACCACTTCGACGCCCTGTTCCGCCACGACATCGACGTCGCCTTCCTCCGACCGCCCGTCCCGCCCGGCGTCGAGGTGCAGCACCTGGCCACGGAACCACGGTTGGCCTGTCTCGCCGCGGGCGACCCGCTGGCGGACCGGGACCGGATCACCCTCGCCGAGCTGACCCGCCACCCGGTGATCGACGTCCCGCCGCAGGTTCCACGCCTCTGGTGGGACTTCTGGGCCGCCGACCCGCGACCCGACGGCACCCCGGTCCGCTACGGACCCGTCGCCTCCGACCTGGAGGGCCTTCTCCACCTCGTGGCCCAGGGCAAGGGCATGTGCTTCCTGCCGGCCGCCGCACGCGACCTCTTCCCGCGCCCCGGCATCCGCTACGTCGAGGTCACGGACCTGCCCCCCTCGACGGCCGGCCTCGCCTGGCTGACGGAGAACCGCACGGAACCACTCGTCGAGGCCGTGGTGGCAGCCGCCCGGCACGTGGCCGCGACGCGGGACCGGAAGGCCACCGGCGGCGGGAGCCACGCCGAGCACTGACCGGTGCCACGGGGCGCTGCCACTCCCGGCGCGGAGGGCGGTGGACGGGAGGAACGTCGGGCCCCCGTTCGGCCAGGACCCGTCCCGGCGGATCACGGACGGACCGGGGGGGGGGGGGGGGGGGGGGGGGGGGGGGTGTTTTTTTTTTTTTTTTTTTTTTTTTTTTTTGGGGGTTATGGAGGGGGGGGGGGGGGGGGGGGGGGGAGGGGTAGGAGGCGTGGTATTTTT
>NZ_JBVJMN010000106.1:0-13576 GCF_055584185.1 Streptomyces sp. NPDC104202
CGCGAGGGGCGACCCCCTCCCCCCCCCCCGGCCCCCCCCCCCTTTGGCCACCCCCCCCCCCCGAACCCCCCCCCCCCCCTCCCCCTCCCCCCCCCCCCCGCCCCCCCCCCCCCCGGGCCCGGCCGGACGCGGCGGGACCCGGCCCGCGGGGCCTCGCGGGGTCAGCGGATCTCGAGGATCTTCTCGCGCATCGCGTAGACCACGGCCTCCATGCGGGAGTGCAGCTGGAGCTTCTCCAGGATGTTGCGGACGTGGTTCTTCACGGTGTTCTCGGAGATGAACAGCTCCTTGGCGATGTCCCGGTTGTTCATCCCGGTCGCGACGAGCTTGAGGACCTCCAGCTCGCGGTCGGTGAGCCGGGGCGCGGGCACCAGCCGGCGCTCGTCGGTGCGCTGGATCATCGACTTGAACTCGGTGAGGAGCTTCGACGCCATCGACGGGCTGATCTGGGACTGACCGTCCGCGACCGCCCGGATCGCCGTGGCGACCTCGTCGGTGGAGATCTCCTTGAGGAGGTAGCCGGTGGCGCCCGCCTTGATGGCGTCGTAGAGGTCGGCCTCCTCGTCGCTGATCGTCAGCATGATGATCTTCGCGCTGGGGGCCACCTCCTTGATGGAGGTGCAGGCCTCGATACCGCCGCGCCGGGGCATCCGGACGTCCATCAGGACGATGTCGGGCAGCAGGTCGGCCGCCTTGTCGACGGCCTCGGCGCCGTCGCCGGCCTCACCGACGACCTGGATGTCCTCTTCCTGCGCGAGGACGATCTCGAGACCGCGGCGGAAGAGGGCGTGGTCGTCCACGACGAGGACCCGGATCGGCTCTCCGCGGAATGCGCCGTCGTCCGATTCCGATCCCTCCGGGACCGCACCACCGTGCTCGCGCCCGCTGAGCACCGGCCCGAAGCTGTCCGCCATCGTTCCTCCCCCTGAAGGCCGTGGCCTGAATTCGTATCCGGTCCTTCAACCGGTGCTCGCAGAGCACAGGTTGGCGTGCACGCCATGATTTCATGCCCCGGCGGCGATGGGGTGCTCCGCGGGCCACATGGGGGTGCCCCTGGGGGCGCGCCGTGCGCTCCAGGGGCACCTGAGGTGTGGGGTGGGGCGGGAAGGGCGGCCTGTCAGCCGCCGAGTGCACCGCCGGCGCCGCCGCCCTCGGCGAGCGGGTCGCTCTCGAGGTGGATGACGCCGTAGTCGTACGCGTGTCGCCGGTAGACGACGCTCGGCTGCTTGTTGTCGGAGTCGACGAAAAGATAGAAGTCGTGGCCGACCAGCTCCATCTCGTAGAGCGCCTGGTCGAGCGTCATGGGGGCGGCCCGGTGGGTCTTCTCGCGAACCACCAGCGGGCCCTCGCCCTGCACTTCGATCGAGCCCATCATCGTGGTGGGCACCTTGTCGGGCTCGTCGACGGCGAGTTGACCGTCGCCGTTGAGCTGGGCGGCGCCGGGCACCACGTCCCCGACCTCCGCCGCCGACAGCCTTCCGTTGCCCCGGCGGGTGTACCGCTTGTCGTGCTGCTTGCGCAGTCGTGCCTCGAGCTTGTCGCTGGCGAGGTCGAGCGCTGCGTACGGGTCGCCTGCCGCAGCTTCCGCCCGGATCACCGGGCCTCGGGAGTGGAGGGTGATCTCCACGCGGTCGGACCTGTCGGCCTGACGCGGGTTGTGCTCCTTGGACACCTCGACGTCGAGGCTGATCACCTTGCCGTCGAGCTTCTGGATCTTCTCCAGCTTCAGCTTCTCGGCCACGTGCTTGCGGAACCGCTCGGGCACCTCGGTCTTGCGGCCCTTGACGACGATGTCCACGCAGAACTCCGTTCCCGGATCGCCCGGACCGGCTCCTTGGCCGCCGGGCATCTCCCTTTGCACCAGACTCCGACTGGATTAGCCGGAGCTCGGACTTGGCGACTTTCACCTCCTCCTCCCCAGTCGACAAGATCCCCACCCCATCGACAAGAGGTTAATTCGCCCTGAACTCCTGTCCTGTAGGCGCAACCATGTATTCGGCGAGGCCACGGCATTCACCGTCCCTCACAACCGAACATAGCCCCTTCGGACGGGTGTCGGCACCCGCTCGCGCGACATACCTCCGTTCGGGTGCTTTCACCGTTCACCACCTGCAACGACCCAACTTCCCAGCGAGTTCCTGTTTATTCCGAACGAGGCGGGAGAGGATGCGATCACAGCCGCGACCCGCTGTTCGAATCCGTGCTGCGCGAAACCGGCGGGTAAACCGTTCGGTATTCCATCGATGAACGGAAGATGTACGGCCCCGAGGGCGCGCGCCGCCTCCGCGAGCGACGCACCCGTCGTCATCAGGTCGTCCACGAGCACCACCTTTCCGCGGGTCAGAAGCCGCGTCCCGCCCGGCACGACCTCCAGGGCTCCGGCGAGGTTGGCGAGCCGCCCGGCCGCCCCCAGACCCGCCTGGTCGGCCACGTACCTCCGCTGACGGAGCACGGGGACGACCCGTGCCGCCCGCCCCGAGTCCCGCAGCCGGGCGGCGGCGGCCAGGGCGATCCGCCGGGTCGGATCGTGCCCACGCGCCCGTACGGACCGCCGGGAGGAGGGCACCGGTACCAGGAGCAGGGGCGCGGCCGCCGGCCCCGTGGAGCCCCCTGCGGCGGCCTCGACGGCGGCGGCCAGGGCCGCGCCCAGGGGCCGGGCGAGCGGAAGGGCTCCCCGTTCCTTGTGGGCGAGCAGGAGGGAGCGGACGGCGTCGGCGTACGGCGCGACGGCATGGACCTCGGGCAGGCCGTCCGGCTCGGGGGTGGGCCGGACCCGGCTCGGCCCCCTCGCGGTCAGCTCGGCCCCGCACGACGGGCACAGCTCCGTGCGCGGTCTGCCGCAGCCTCCGCAGGCGACCGGCAGCACCAGCCCGGAGATCTCCCGCCACCACCCCCGCATGGCTCCACTGTGCGCCTTTCCGGCCCCCTCGGCCACCCCTGTGGAAAACCACCCGAGGGAGCGGCGGAGTACGTCAGGTGCGGCCCCGCGGAGGCCGGGCGAAGCCCCCCGGGGCCGCCCCGCGGACGGACGGGTACGGGGGCGCCCCGGCGGCGCTCGCTACCCCGGGTAGACCGGCGAGGCCCCCACCTTGACGACCGGCTGCCAGTTGGACCCCGGCACGAGCCGGACGATGCCGTCGTTGCCGGAGTCGGCGACGACGAAGGCCCGGTCGGTGTGGGGCGCGGCGACCGAGGTCACCCCGTTCAGCCCGGGCAGCACCGAGGTGGCCGAGGTGGAGCCGTCGGTCTGGAGGTAGCGGATCTGCTGGACGCCGCCCGCCTCCTTGCCGACCACGACGAGCCGGCTCGGACCCGCCCAGGAGACGGCCGTGACGGACTCCATGCGGGGCGCGGCCGGCTGGAGGTCCAGCACCGAGACGACGGGGACGTCCCCGGAGGTCTCGCGCTGCACTCGGCCGATCTGCAGGGTCGTGCGCTCGCCCCGGGTGACGACCAGCGCGATCCGGACGCCGTCCGCGGAGACCCGCAGCGACTCGATCCGGGCGCCCTCGTCCAGCCAGGGCGTGCTGACCGCGACGGGCTCCCCGGAGCCTCCCGGCACCATCCACAGCTTCTGGGCCGCAGGATCGCGGTCGGCGACCCACAGGTCGCCCCGGCCGTCCCAGCTGGGCGCGGACAGCCGGTCCTCCGGCTTGGCGGCCTTGCTCCGCAGGATCGCGGGGGCCGCCTCCTGCTCGGTGGTGATCGAGGAGACGAACAGGTCCCGGCCGCTCGACGCGACCCCGGCGGCCCGGGTCTCGCCCCGGTCGACGGCGACGGACCGCAGCGGCAGGGTGCCCTTGCCGAACGGGCCCGGCACCTCGACCGGCGCCACGGCCTCCTTGGCCCCGGCCATCAGCGCCACCAGCCTGCCGTGCTCGTCGACGAAGTACGGGTTCTCCTCGCGGCCGGTCTCCCGCACCGCGGCGAACTCCGCCGCCTGCCCCTTGCCGAGCCGGCACAGCGACCGGCCGCCGGAGCCGAGGAGCTCCACCTGCTCGACCCGGACGGACGTCAGGTCGCCCAGCGTGAACAGCAGCTGCGCCGCCATCCGCCGGC
Organism: Streptomyces sp. NPDC104202; assembly: GCF_055584185.1. Classification (NCBI taxonomy): domain Bacteria; kingdom Bacillati; phylum Actinomycetota; class Actinomycetes; order Kitasatosporales; family Streptomycetaceae; genus Streptomyces; species Streptomyces sp. NPDC104202. The sequence goes on from NZ_JBVJMN010000106.1 coordinate 4,060, forward strand.
ACGCCTCGCCGCCCGCCCGGTCTGCCTTCGCGTTGAGCGGCACCCGCAGGGTGGACTGGTCGTCCGGCGTCAGGGTGGTGACGCCCTCCTTCAGCTCCGTACCGGAGAGGAACGAGGAGTCCACGGCCGGCTTCAGCCAGTTCGTCGGGCCTTCCAGCAGCGCCTTCACCGTCTGCGTCACCGGATCCATCCGCGTGACCGGGTCCTGCCGCTGGCGGATGTAGACCGGATCGGCGACGACCCAGTCCTCCCCCGAGGCGAAGTAGTACTTGTTGACCGAGCGGTAGTTGCGCAGGAAGTCGGCCTCGCCGAGCACCAGGCCGGGCGGCAGGCTGTCGATGCGCCACTCCTTGCCCTTGCCGTTCGCCGCGGGCTGCTGGACCACGTGGATGGCCTGCACGTACTCGGCGGGGCTGATCGGCTGGTAGGCGTGGCGGGCGTCCACGGTCGCGATCTTGCGGCCGGCGAGCGGGTAGGCGCGGCCCTGGTTGTCGGGGTCGGCGTTGCGGTCGGCCTGCTCGCGGTCGGGCGCCGTGGTGAGCACGGTGATGCTCTGCTCCGGCTTCCAGCTCCGCGCGGCCTCGTTCGTCAGGTACTTGCGGGCGGTGGAGAAGCCGGGGTCGTCACTGGTCATGGCCTCCAGGAAGCCGTCGACGATCTCGTCCGGCTCCGCGTTGTCGCGCGGCGCGACGGCGTAGACGCGCACCTGGGAGTCGCCCGGGTTCGCGCCCTTCACCTGCTGCACGTCACCGCTGTCGGGCATGGTCGCGCAGGCGGTCATCAGCAGACCGCCGCACGCGGCCAGCACCACCGTCCGCGTCCCGCGTCCCCGCCCCGCGTGCTCCGCTCGGGAGTCAGCGCCCACGTGTCCCGTCCTCCCGCTCCGCGTTCCCGTTGCCACCGGCCCCCGCCGGTCCCGCCCCACCGCCGTCGGTCTCCGCCGCCGTCCGCGCCACGACCCGCGCGCCGCTGCCGGGCAGGGCCGTCGGGTCGACGGTCGCCCGCGACGGCCCGGGAAGCCTCGGCCGGCCGGGAAGCTCGGGACGCTCCCCGACGGGCTGCGCCGGGACGGCGACCCGGCTCGCGCCCTCCTGGGCGCGCACGGCGGCCGCCTGCTCGCGGTTGCGCCGCGAGTCCTCGGGCTCCAGCGGGATCGGCGAACCCCGCAGCGGCTCGTCCGCGGTCCGCGGCAGGGTCAGCCGGAACTGCGAACCGCCGCCGGGCTCGCCCCATGCCTGGAGCCATCCGCCGTGCAGCCGGGCGTCCTCGACGGCGATCGACAGGCCGAGGCCCGTGCCTCCGGTCGTCCGCGCGCGGGCCGGGTCGGCGCGCCAGAACCGGTTGAAGACCCGGGTCGCCTCGCCCGGCTTGAGCCCGACACCGTAGTCGCGGACCGCGACGGCGACGGCGCCGCCGGCGGAGGCCAGCTTCACCACCACGTCCCGGCCCTCGCCGTGCTCGACGGCGTTGACCACGAGGTTGCGCAGCACGCGCTCGACCCGGCGGGCGTCCGCCTCGGCCACCACGGGCTGCTTGTCGCCGACGACCACGATCCGGGTGCCCTTGCGCTCGGCGAGGGGCTCGGCGCCGCCGATGACCCGGCGCACGACCTGGCGGAGGTCTATCGGCTCGGCCTCCAGGGCGGCCGCCCCGGCGTCGAAGCGGCTGATCTCCAGGAGGTCGGCGAGCAGCGACTCGAACCGGTCGAGCTGGTCGCCGAGGAGCTCCGCGGAACGCGCGGTCACGGGGTCGAAGTCGACCCGTGCCTCGTGGATGACGTCGGCGGCCATCCGGACCGTGGTCAGCGGGGTGCGCAGCTCGTGCGAGACGTCCGAGACGAACCGCCGCTGCATCCGCGAGAGCTCCTCCAGCTGCTGGATCTTCAGCTGGAGGCTCTGCGCCATCTTGTTGAAGGCCTCGCCGAGCCGCGCGATGTCGTCCTCACCGGTGACCTTCATCCGTTCCTGGAGGCGGCCGGCGGAGAGCCGCTCGGCGATCCCGGCGGCCATCCGGACCGGGGTGACGACCTGGCGGACCATGAACCAGGCGATGACCCCGAGCAGGACGACGACGAACAGTCCCGCGGTCGCCAGCGTGCCCTTGACCAGGGTGAGGGAGTCCTCCTCCTGCGTCAGCGGGAACAGGTAGTACAGCTCGTACGGATCGCCCTCGGCGTCGTTGAGCCGCTTGCCGATGACGAGCCCCCGCTCCGAGGCCTTGCCGCTCGTGTAGTGGATGCGGGAGGACTGCTGGAAGGTGTCCGTGCCCTGGGCCACCGAGCGCCGCAGCTCCGCGGGGATGCTGGTGGCTGGGTCGACCTCCCCGGAGGCACGGACGCCGCGGCTGGCCGCGTCACCGGTGTCCAGGGAGAGGGCGACCACGTTGTAGGCGCTCTGGCCACCGCTGGCGAGCTGCTCGACCAGCGTGGAACGCCAGTTCACGGAGGCGCCGGCCCGGCCGCCGTCCTGCTGGCCGGGCGCCGAGGGGGTGGTCGCCGCCCGGTCCTGGGCGGCGGAGAACCCGCCGGCGGCCTGGCTCTGGGCGGCCTTCTCCTTCGCTTCGAACAGACCGTTGCGGACCTGGCCGATGACGACGATGCCGAGCAGCAGCACGACGCCGAGCGACATCAGCAGGGTGCCGGCGACGACCCGCAGCTGGATGTTCCGCCGCCACAGGCGCAGGGCGGGCAGCAGCGGACGGCGCACCCAGCGGACGAAGAGCCGGAAGACGGTGCCGCCGGGCGTTCCCTCCTGGAGGAGCCGTCCGCCTCGCGGCAGACGGCCGGAACGCGAGCCCCCCCGCCCCGGTCCGGCAGTCCGCCCCGTACGGACTCCCGGATCCCCGGGCTTCGGAGCAGTACTGCCTGTACTCATGTCAGCTCGGCCCCGCCTTGTAACCGACGCCGCGGACGGTCACCACGATCTCCGGGCGCTCGGGGTCCTTCTCGACCTTCGAGCGCAGCCGCTGGACGTGCACGTTCACCAGCCGGGTGTCGGCCGCGTGCCGGTAACCCCAGACCTGCTCCAGCAGGACCTCGCGGGTGAACACCTGCCACGGCTTGCGCGCCAGGGCGACCAGCAGGTCGAACTCGAGCGGGGTCAGGGCGATGGACTGCCCGTCCCGCTTCACGGAGTGCCCGGCCACGTCGATGACCAGGTCACCGATGGTCAGCTGCTCCGGAGCCGGCTCCTCGGACCTCCGCAGCCGCGCCCGGATGCGGGCGACGAGCTCCTTCGGCTTGAACGGCTTCACGATGTAGTCGTCGGCGCCGGACTCGAGGCCCACCACCACGTCCACCGTGTCGCTCTTGGCCGTGAGCATGACGATCGGCACACCCGACTCGGCCCTGATCAGACGGCACACCTCGATGCCGTCCCTGCCGGGCAGCATCAGGTCGAGCAGCACCAGGTCAGGCTTGGCCTCCCGGAATGCGGCAAGCGCCTTGTCACCGTCCGCGACGAACGACGGCTCGAACCCTTCACCCCGCAGCACGATGCCGAGCATCTCGGCCAGTGCGGTGTCGTCGTCGACGACAAGAACGCGTCCCTTCATATCGACATCATCCCATTAGCCAATCGTTACCTGCCGTGACCTGCCCCACAGCGACTCCCCCAGCCCGGGCCGTGATCGTGGTGACCACACCCCGCTCGGCCCGCCACCGCACGGTTCGTACGGCCTGATCGGGCATCCGCACAGTGTGCCGTCTGCCGCTCCCACAATGAAGGTCCGGAGGAAGGTACGAACGAAGCGGCGGCCCCGGCCCACGGGCGGGCCCCACGTGGCACGATGGCACCCGGCCCGCCGCCGTGTCCGGTGTCGGCCGCCGTGACCGAGCCGGTTTCGCCGATCCGGCACCGCGACCAACCCTCCGAGGTGGACGACCGTGAACGACACTCCGGGCTGGACCTCGCCCGGATCCGCCCCCTCCGACGGCCAGGACGGCTCCGGCGTGCCCCGGCCCTCCGCTCCGGCCGACGCGAACGGCTCCGCCCCGCAGTGGTCGAAGGACCAGCCGCCCGCCGGCCAGTGGTCGCCGCCGACCGACCGGACACCCCCGCCCCCCGGCCCCGGCCCCGGCCCCGGCCAGAACTGGGGAGCCCCGCGCCCTGACGTCCACTGGGGCAAGCCGCCGGCCGCGAAGCCCGGCGTGATCCCGCTGCGCCCGCTCGGCATGGGCGAGATCCTCGACGGCGCGGCGAAGACGCTCCGGATCTACTGGCGCACGGTGCTGACGATCACGGTCACCGTCGCGGTGATCTCCCAGACCGTCGACATCCTGGCCCAGCGGTATCTCGTTCCGGCCCCTCCGGAGATCAGCGCGGACGCCACGCCCGCCGAGGAGCTGCAGCAGTCCCTCGACGCGGCCCAGTCGTCCCTCATCGGTCTGGCCCCCTCCCTGCTCGTCACGCTGATGGCGTCCACCGTCAGCGCGGCCCTGCTGACCGTCGTGATCAGCCGCGCCATCCTCGGCCGTCCGGTCGCGCTGGGCTCGGCCTGGCAGGAGGCCCGCCCGCGTCTGCTCCAGCTGGTCGGCCTGACCCTGCTGCTGGCCGCCATGGGCGCGGCCGTCGTCTCCGTCGGCCTCCTCCCGGGGCTGCTGATCGGCGGTGCCCCCGGCGTGGCGCTGGCCCTGCTCGGCGGCCTGGGGGCCATGGTCGCGGCCGCCTGGCTGATGGTCCGCTTCAGCCTCGCCTCGCCGGCCCTGATGCTCGAACGCCAGGGCGTGACGCAGTCCCTGAAGCGCTCGGCGAAGCTCGTGCAGGGCGCGTGGTGGCGGATCTTCGGGATCACGCTCCTCACCCAGCTGCTGATCTTCCTCTTCGTCATGATCATCGCGATCCCGTTCACCATCGTCGGCATCGCCGTGGACGGCGAGGGCTTCTCCGGTCTCCTCTCCGGCTCCGCCACCCAGTTCGGCTGGCCGTTCCTGATCGTCACGGGCATCGGCGGCGTGATCACCAGCGCGGTGACCTACCCGATCTCCGCCGGCGTCACGGTCCTGCTCTACGTCGACCAGCGCATCCGCCGCGAGGCGCTCGACCTCGAACTGGCCCGGGCCGCGGGCCTCCCCGGCTACGGCCCCGCGGCCGCGGACCGGACCGTCGGAGGCTGACGGCGTGACGGTCACGGGGGGAACGACCGCAGCACTGCCGACACACCTGTTCGCCGACGGCGACGTACCGGTGGACATCTCCCGCATCCCCGCCCGCGAGGCGGCGGAGCGGGAGCTGTCCGATCCGATGTACCACCAGAACGATCCGAGCCTCCTCCAGCGCGGCCTCGACCGCTTCTGGGAGTGGCTCGACGACCTCTTCACCACCGCCTCGCAGGCCACCCCGGGGGGTGTCCTCGGCCTCGTGGCCGTCGTCGTGGTCGTGGTCGCCCTGGTCGCCGCCCTCTGGTGGCGGCTGGGCACCCCCCACCGGGCCCCGGGAGGCCCTGGAGACTCCCTCTTCGCCGACGGCCCCCGCACGGCCGCGGAGCACCGTGAGGCCGCCGCCCGCCACGCCTCCGCGGGCCGCTGGAACGAGGCCGTCCAGGAACGGATGCGGGCCATCGTCCGCTCCCTGGAGGAGCGCACCCTGCTGGACCCGCGCCCCGGCCGCACCGCCGACGAGGCGGCCGCCGAGGCCGGCCGCTCCCTGCCCTCCCACGCCGACGACCTGCGCCTGACGGCCCGCGTCTTCGACGACGTCACATACGGCGGCCGCACCGCCGACCAGGCCGCGTACCGCCGGGTCGAAGAGCTGGACACCGCCCTGGAGCGCACCCGCCCCACCCTCGACGCCTCCGCCGCGGGAGCGCCCGCATGACCCGTCCGGCCACCGCCACCACGTCGACCGCCCCCTCCGCCCGCCGGGTCTGGACCCGGGTCCGCGGCACGCTCCTGGTGCTCGCCCTCGTCCTCGCCGGCGGCCTCGCACTGGCCACCCTGCGCTCCGGCGACGCCCACGGCGCCCTCGACCCCGACTCCGCCGACCCCATGGGCAGCCGTGCCGTCGCCCAGCTCCTCACCGTCCGCGGCGTCACGGTCACCCGCGTCACCACACTCGACGAGGTGCGCTCCCGGACCGACGCGGGAGCCACCCTCCTGGTCACCACCCCCGACCTGCTGACGGAGAGCCAGCAGACCGGTCTCCGGGCGACGATGACCGCATCCGGCGGACGCACGGTCCTCCTCGGCGCGGGCACGGCCTCCCTCGACATCCTGGTCCCCGGCGTCACCACCGCGCCCAGCACCGCCGTCCGGAACCTCGCCCCCTCCTGTGCCCTGCCCGCCGCCACCCGCGCCGGCAGCGTCGACCTCGGCGGCGAGCGCTACCGCACCGACCCGGGCATCACCGCCGACGCCTGCTACCCCTCCGACGACGTGCCGACCCTGCTCCGTGTCCCCGGTCCCGGCGCCGGCGACACGGTCCTCCTCGGCTCGCCCGACATCCTCCACAACCAGCGTCTCGACCAGCAGGGCAACGCCTCGCTCGCCCTGCAACTCCTCGGCTCCCGGCCCCATCTCGTCTGGTACCTCCCCTCGCTCACCGACCCTTCGGCCACCGCCGGCGACTCCACCGACGGCACCACGGGCACCTTCCTCTCGCTGATCCCCCCGGGCTGGCTGTGGGGCACCCTCCAGCTCGTGATCGCGGCCGTGCTCGCCGCCGTCTGGCGCGCCCGCCGCCTCGGCCCCCTGGTGACGGAACGCCTCCCCGTCGCCGTCCGCGCCTCCGAGGCCACCGAGGGCCGCGCCCGCCTCTACCGCAAGGCCGACGCCCGCGACCGCGCCGCCTCCGTCCTGCGCACCGCGACCCGCACCCGCCTCGCCCCCCTCCTGGGCGTCGCCCGCCAGGACGCCCACTCCCCCGAGCGCCTCCTCCCCGCACTCTCCGCCCGTCTCCCGGAAACCACCGCGGACCCCGGGACCCTTCTCTTCGGCACGGCTCCCGCCGACGACGCCGCCCTCATCCGCCTGGCGGACCAACTCGACGCCCTCGAAAGAGAGGTACGCACCTCATGAGCGCCCCGACCCCCGAGACCGCTACGACCTCGGACAGCGCCCGCGCCTCCTTGGAGGCCCTGCGCACCGAGATCGCGAAGGCCGTGGTCGGCCAGGACCCCGCCGTCACCGGTCTCGTCGTCGCCCTGCTCTGCCGGGGGCACGTCCTCCTGGAGGGCGTCCCCGGAGTCGCCAAGACCCTGCTGGTCCGCTCGCTCGCCGCCGCCCTCGAACTCGACACCAAGCGCGTCCAGTTCACCCCCGACCTGATGCCCAGCGACGTCACCGGCTCACTGGTCTACGACACCAGGACGGCGGAGTTCTCCTTCCAGCCGGGCCCGGTCTTCACCCACCTCCTTCTCGCCGACGAGATCAACCGCACGCCCCCGAAGACCCAGTCCTCGCTCCTGGAGGCGATGGAGGAGCGCCAGGTCACCGTCGACGGCACTCCTCGCCCCCTCCCCGAACCGTTCCTCGTCGCCGCGACGCAGAACCCGGTCGAGTACGAAGGCACCTATCCGCTGCCCGAAGCCCAACTGGACCGCTTCCTGCTGAAGCTGACGGTTCCCCTGCCCTCACGCGCCGACGAGATCCAGGTCCTCACCCGGCACGCCGAAGGCTTCGACCCCCGCGACCTGAAGGCCGCCGGCGTCCGCCCCGTCGCGGGCCCGGCCGAGCTCGAAGCGGCCCGCGCGGCGGTCGCCAAGGTCTCGGTCTCGCCGGAGATCGCCGGCTATGTCGTCGATATCTGTCGCGCCACTCGTGATTCCCCCTCGCTCACCCTCGGCGTCTCCCCCCGAGGAGCCACCGCCCTGCTCTCCACCGCTCGCGCCTGGGCCTGGCTCACCGGCCGGGACTACGTCACCCCGGACGATGTGAAGGCCCTCGCTCTCCCCACCCTGCGTCATCGCATCCACCTGCGGCCCGAGGCCGAGATGGAGGGGGTCACCCCCGACTCCGTCATCAACTCGATCCTCGCCCACGTCCCCGTACCCCGCTGAGAACGGCGCCCCATGGCCCTCACCGGACGAACCGCGCTGATCGCGGCCCTCGGATCGCTCCCCGTCGGCATCCTCGCCCCCAGCTGGACGGGGATGCTCGCGGTGAACGCGCCCCTCTCGCTGGCAATTCTGTGCGACTACGCACTGGCTGCACCAGTACGAAAGCTCCAATTCACCCGAAGCGGTGACACATCCGTTCGACTCGGTGACGAGGTAGAGGTCCGGCTCTCCGTCACCAACCCGTCGAACCGACCCCTCCGCGCCCAGCTGCGCGACGCCTGGCCGCCCAGCAGCTGGCTCCCCGGCACCGAGCAGACGGCCTCCCGCCAGAAGCTCACCGTCCCTCCCGGCGAGCGCCGGCGCCTCACCACGATCCTGCGCCCCACCCGTCGAGGCGACCGCCACGCGGAACGGATCACCGTCCGTTCCTACGGCCCTCTGGGGCTCGCCGCCCGCCAGGGTCACCACGAGGTGCCCTGGACGGTCCGCGTCCTGCCGCCGTTCACCAGCCGCAAGCACCTGCCCTCCCGGCTGGCCCGCCTGCGTGAACTCGACGGCCGCACCAGCGTCCTGACGCGCGGTGAGGGAACCGAGTTCGACAGTCTCCGCGAGTACGTCCCCGGCGACGACACCCGCTCGATCGACTGGCGTGCCACGGCCCGCCAGTCCACGGTCGCGATCCGCACCTGGCGTCCGGAACGGGACCGCCACATCCTCGTCGTCCTCGACACCGGCCGCACCTCGGCCGGCCGCGTCGGCGACGTGCCCCGCCTCGACGCGTCCATGGACGCGGCGCTTCTCCTGACCGCCCTCGCGTCCCGCGCCGGCGACCGCGTGGACCTCCTGGCCTACGACCACCGTGCCCGCGCCCAGGTCCAGGGCCGTTCCGCCGGCGACGTCCTGCCGGCCGTCGTCAACGCGCTCGCTCCTCTCGAACCCGAGCTGGTCGAGACCGACGCCCGCGGACTGGCGGCGACCGCCCTCGCCCGGGCTCCGCGCCGTTCCCTGATCGTCCTCCTGACCAGCCTCGACGCCGCGCCCATCGAGGAGGGTCTCCTCCCGGTGCTCCCTCAGCTCGCGCAGCGCCACACCGTCCTCGTGGCCTCCGTCGCCGACCCCCACGTCACCCGTATGGCCCAGGCTCGCGGGTCGATCGAGGGTGTCTACGAGGCCGCCGCGGCGACGCAGACGCAGTCCCAGCGCTCCCGTACGGCGGACCAGCTCCACCGCCACGGCGTCACGGTCGTCGACGCCTCCCCCGAGAACCTCGCCCCCGCGCTCGCGGACGCGTACCTCGCCCTGAAAGCCGCCGGCCGCCTCTGATCCCCGGGGCGACGGGCACCGCCGGCGACGGGCACGGCCCGAAAGGGATTCCGGCCCCGGAACGCAGAAAAGCCCCGCACCAGATGGTGCGGGGCTTTCCCACAATGATTGTTCGGCGGCGTCCTACTCTCCCACAGGGTCCCCCCTGCAGTACCATCGGCGCTGAAAGGCTTAGCTTCCGGGTTCGGAATGTAACCGGGCG
>NZ_JBVJMN010000107.1:0-12454 GCF_055584185.1 Streptomyces sp. NPDC104202
TTCCGTTCTTTGGCTTGGGGGGGGGGGGGGGGGCCTGTCCCCCCCCCCCCCCCCCCTGCGCCCCCCCCCCCCCCCCCCCGCGCGCCCGCACGCGCCGTCCGCCTCGGAACGCGGGGCAGGCCCCGCCCCTCCTCGGGCCCGTGCGGCACCGGGAGTTCACCCGGGGTGTGCCGGAAGCCCGCCTGGTGATCGGTTACGGGTCGCCCGCCTCGGCGGTAATGGCGGTCGGCCCGCGACGACCTCACCTCCGGGCGCCTTCCGCTCCGTGCGCCCCCTGGAGGACGTGTGCCACCCGCCGCCGAGACCGTGCCCGACGTGGACGAGGTCGGGGGCGGGGAGGCCGGCCCGGCCGGCGGCGCACGACGCGGACCGCGGAACCCGGCCGTCGCCGCGCCCCTCGGCGCGGCCCTGCTCACCGCCCTGCTCCTCTGCCTCGCGGGCCGGCTCTCCCGCAGCTACCCGTTCGGCCCGGTGACCCGCAACATCGTCGACCTGGGCCAGCAGTACCTGCCGTACCACGCCTACTGGCGCGCCCTCCTCCACGGCGAGACGCACGGGGACGCCTTCCTCAACTGGAACTCGGGCTTCGGGGCGAACTTCCTCGGCGACATCGGGACCTACCTGAGCAGCCCCTTCGACCTGCTCGTCGTGGCCTTCCCGGCCGACCGGATCGAACTCGCCCTCTACGTCGTCACCGCGGCCAAGATCACCGCGGCGGGGGCGGCGATGGCGCTGCTGCTCCTGCGGCTGCGCCCCGGACCCTGGCCGGTCGCCGCGGTGCTCGGCACCGCCTACGCCCTCTCCGGCTGGACCTTCAACTACGGCGCCACCGTGCCGATGTGGCTCGACGGGCTCGTCGCCTTCCCGCTGCTCTGCCTGGTCGGCGAGTGGGCCCGCACCGGCCGCCGCCCCGTCCTCGGCCCGCTCGTCGTCGCGCTCGCCTGGACCGCCAACTTCTACACGGCGTACATGGCGACCCTCGGCGCGGCCGTCGTCCTCGCCGTCCGGCTCCTCACCGCGGACGAGACCGCCGCCGCCCGGCAGCGCGTCGCCGGGGCGCTGCGCGCCGCCCGGGCCGTGCTCATCGGCGTCGGCCTCGCCGCCCCGCTCGTCGTCGTCGTGTACGTCGCCACGAAGGTCGCGGACCCGACCCCGGAGACCACCTTCGCGCCCGCCGCCTGGACCGAGGTCCTCGCCCGCTTCCTGCCGGCGACGTCCAGCGTGGCCAGCCCCGCCCTCTTCATCGGCACGCCCGCCCTCGCCCTCGCGCTGACCCTGCCGTTCAACCGGGCCGTCCCCGCGCGCGTCCGGGCCGGCTGGACGGCCGCGATCCTCCTGGTGACGCTCTCCCTCCAGTGGGAACCCACCCATCTGCTCTGGCACGCCGGCGCCTCGCCGAACGGGATCCCCTACCGCCAGACCTTCGTCCTGTGCGGCCTGCTGCTCGTCGGTGCCTGGTTCTCGGCCGCCCGCGGCGTCCCCCGGCCGGCCGCGCTCCTCGCGGGCGGCGCGCTGCTCGGCATCCTGGCCTGGGCCGCGCGGGGGAGCGTCGACGTCGACCGGTGGACGTTCCCGGCGTTCGGCGCGGCCGCGTTCCTCGCCCTCGGCGCCGCCGCACTCGCCCTGGCGGCCGGCCGGCGGGCCCGCGCGCGCGTGCTCCCCGCGCTGGCCGTGGTGCTGCTCGTCGCCGCCCAGGCCGGCGAGGCGGCCGTCACCGGGAAGCGGATCGAGGAACAGCAGCGCAGCGAGGTCTCCTGGTCCCCGCGGATCGGGCCCTGGCACGAGGACGTGGCCCGCGAGGCGGCGCACGCGGACGCCTGGCCGCACCACCGCACGGACCCCGGGGAGATCCCCGGCGGCAACGACGTCCTGCTCGTCGGAGGCCAGGGCGCCGACTACTACAGCAGCCTCACCGCCGAGATCACCTCCCGCACCCTCGACGGCCTGGGCTTCGGCCACTACGCCAAGGGCCGGCACCCGGTCACCCTCGACAGCCCCGTGACCGACGCCCTCTTCGCCATCGGCACCCGGATCCGCTCGACGCCCACGGAGCCGGTGCGCCAGGACGCGCTGCCCCGGGCCGCGGTCACCGCCACCACCACCCCCGTCCCGCCCCTCGTCACCGTCCGCCCCCCGGGCCGGCCGGCCACGCACCCCGGAGACTCCGCCTTCGCCCGGCAGGAACGCCTCCTCGGCGCCGACGTGTACGAGCTGCCGGCCGCCCCGCTCCGCACCGGACGGACCCTCACCACCCGCTGCCCGGCCGGCTCCCAGGTCTGGTTCTGGGCGCCCGAATACCGGGGCACCGCCACCCTCGCCGGGGACACGCCGGTGGAGTTCGAAGGGAAGCCGCCGTCCGTCCGCGCGCCCATGCGCCCCCTCGGCACCGTGCCCGCGTCCGGCGAGGTCCGGATCGCACTGGACCCCGAGGCCCGCCTCCGGCTGCCCCGCCGGCCCGTCGGCTGCCTGGTCCGCGCCCGCCTCGACTCCGCCGTACGCCACCTCACCGAGACCGGCGCCACGCGCGTGCGCGCCACCGGACACACCGTCACCGCCGAACTCCCGGCGGGCAGTACGGGCGTCGCCGTCCTCGCCGCGCCCCGCATCACCGGCTGGCGCTGCGCCACGGGGGACGCGGACCTCCGCCCCGCGCGCGCGTACGAAGGGCTCGTCGCCGTCCCCCTCGACGGGCGGGCGACGACCGTCCGCTGTTCCTTCCGGCCCCCGGGGCTCCGGCTCGGCGGCGCCGCCGGCGCGGCGGCCGTCCTCGCGCTGGCCGTGACAGGGGTGCTCGCGAGACGGCAAGAGTTCACCCGGCGTGCACGCGCGGATCGTTCACCCGGGAGAACCGGTGACTAACCTGCCCGCCGTGGCGGCCCTCCACCGAGCGGCGGCCACCCGGGCGACGTCCAGCCGAGCGGCGCTCAGCCGTTCGCATCAGCATGGGGATTCCGAGTGCCGAAACTGTCCGTCGTCGTACCGTTCCACAACGTCGGGGCGTACGCGCCCGACACCCTGCGCAGCCTCGTCGCCAACGCGGACCCCGAGTTCGAGTTCCTGCTGGTGGACGACTGCTCGACGGACGACACCCCGGAGATCCTCGACCGCTGGCGCGACCGCCTCCCCAACGCCACCGTCCTCCGCCACGAGACCAACCGCGGGGTCGCCCAGGCCCGCAACACCGGGATCGACGCGGCGCGCGGCGACTACCTGACCTTCCTCGACGGCGACGACTGGTACGCCCCCGGCCACCTCGGCGCCGCCGTCGCCGGGATCTCCCGCCTCGACTGCGACTTCGCGCGCACCGACCACGTCCTCTCGGAAGGCCGGAAACGGCAGATCCGCTACGCACCGGCCAAGCGCCGCGACACCGTGATGGACCCCAGGGACGGCATCTCGCCGGCCAGCATGGTGACGATGGTGGACTACCCGTTCGTCCCCTTCGGCATCTACGCCGGACGCCTCTTCGAGGACGGCGCCTCGCGCTTCGAGACCTCCCTCAGGACCGCGGAGGACCGCCTGTGGATCTGGCGGCTCCACCTCAAGGCCCGCACCTTCGCCGCGCTCTCCCTGCACGGCGTCTTCTACCGGCGGGGCGTCACCACCTCCCTCACCCAGATCACCGACAACCGCCAGCTGGACTTCATCCCGTCCTACGACCTGCTGCTGCAGGACGTCTCCCGGGACGCCGAGGCCGAGCGGTTCCTGCCCAAGGCCGTCCGCACCTACTGCGCGATGATCGCCTTCCACATGGGCAAGGTCGACGCCTACGAGCCCGCCGTCGCCCGACGGCTGCGCGCCGACGTCCGCGACGCCCTGCACCGGATGCCCCAGCAGGTCCTCGACGAGACCCTGGCCACCATGGACACCCCGCGCAGCACCCTCCTGCGGAGCCTGCGCGACACCGGAAGGACCGCCTGAACCATGGCCCCCGACACGGCACCCACCGCCTCCGCCACGGCCCCGGGCACATCCGCCGACGACCGTCCGGTCCAGCTCTTCCAGGTGTCCACGCTGTACGGCGCCGCCACGCTGGCCGCCGCCCTGGACGCCGGACGCTTCGGCCCGCGCGCGGACGTCCGCAGGATCCTGCTGCTCTCGCACAACGCCGAGATCCCCGAGACCGCGCTGCGCCTGGAGAGCATGACCGGCTACGGCCCCATCGCCGCCCGCTTCGACGCCACCCTCGACTGGAACGAGACCATCCACCCGTACCACCCCGCCGGCTGGGCCCCGCGCCCGGAGGAGGCCCCGCTCTGGCAGCGGGTGCTGCGCACCGCCTGGGGCCTCGGCAGCGTCCCGGTGGAGCTGATCGTCGAGTCCATCCAGGTCAACCCGGCCAAGGCGCTGGCCGGCGCCTTCCCCGAGAGCGAGGTGCACGTCTACGCCGACGGCCTGATGAGCTACGGCCCCACCCGCTCCGACCTCGCGCAGTCGATCGCCTGCCGCGTCCGCCGCGTCCTCCACCTCGACCTGGTGCCGGGACTCCGCCCCCTCCTGCTCTCCGAGTACGGCGTGCAGCCCGAGATCGTCCCCGACGACTCCTTCCGCGCCGTCCTCGCCGAGATCGCCGAGGAGGCGGCCGGCGACCCCGGCATCGCCAGGACCGCCGCCGCCGGCGCGACGGCCCTGCTGCTCGGCCAGTACCTCGCCGCCCTCGGCCTGCTCACCGCCGAGGAGGAGGAGGAACTGCACGTGCGGATGCTGCGCGGCGCCGCGGCCGCCGGACACCGCTCGGTGGTCTTCAAGCCCCACCCCACGGCGCCCGCCCGCTACTCCCAGGCCCTCCACGAGGAGGCGGAGCGCTCCGGCGTCCGGCTGACCGTCCTGGACGGACCGCTGCTCGCCGAGACCTTCTACGAGCGCTGCCGCCCGGCACTGGTCGTCGGCTGCTTCTCCACGGCGCTGCTCACCGCCGCCGTCTTCTACGGCATCCCCATCGCGCGCGTGGGCACGGCCGAGGTCCTGGCCCGCCTCACGCCCTTCGAGAACAGCAACCGGATCCCGCTCACCGTCGTCGACCACCTCGTCGCCGACCTGGAGGCAGGGGAGGAGCCCGCCGTCCCCGGCACCGCCCCGGAGTCGCTGACGCCCCTGGTCAGGGCCGTCGGCTACTGCATGCGGCACAAGGTCCACCCCGGGCTCCGCGAGGAGGCGACCCGCTTCCTCGCGGCCCACCACGCCGACCCCGGCACCGCCCACCACTTCACCGCGGAACGGCTCACCCGCCTCGGTCTGCCCGGCGGCGCCCCGGCGCCCTCCCGCTACGCCCCCGCCCGGCTCCGCCGCGGGCTCGCCAGGACCCTGCGCGGCTGAGCCGGAGGCCGGGCCACGAACCCGCGCGGCCGGGCCACGACCCCGCGCGGGCCGAGCCCGTCCGGGCCCGCGGGTCAGTCCCCGGCGGACCTGACCAGGGTGAAGACCGCGCCCTCCGGGTCCGCCACCACCGCCGTCCGGCCCGCCGTGCCCTCGCGCGGCGGGCGCAGCACCCGGCCGCCGAGCTCCACGACGAACCGCGCCGCCGCGTCCGTGTCGGCGACCTCGAAGTACGTCATCCAGTGGGGGCCGCGGTCCCGGGGCAGCGCGTCGCCGACCCCGTGCAGGGAGGCCACCGGGTCGCCGTCGGCGAGCAGCGTGGCGTAGTCGTGGTCGGCGGAGACGATCGGCTCGACCTCCAGACCGAAGACCGACCGGTAGAACTTGCCGACCGAGGACGTCTCGTACGTCAGCAGCTCGTTCCAGACCGCGGTCCCCGGCGGTCCGGCCGTCGCCGTGCCGTGGTGGGCCTCCGCCTGCCAGATGCCGAAGACGGCGCCGACCGGGTCCGAGCAGACCGCGAGCCGGCCGGCCTCGCCGGCGTCGAGCGGGCCCACCGCGACGGTGCCCCCGCAACAGCGGACGCTCTCGGCGGTCTCGTCGGCGTCGACGGCCGCCAGATAGGGCGTCCAGGCGATCCGCAGATGCCGGTCGGGCGGCAGCTGGCCGATGCCGGCCACCTCCCGGCCGCCGAGCAGCGCGCGCACGTACGGCCCGAGCTGCTGGGGACCGGGAACGAACTCCCAGTCGAAGAGCGCGCCGTAGAACTCCTGGGTGGCGTCAAGCCCGTGCACCATCAGGCTCACCCAACAGGGTGTACCGGGTGTGCGCCGAGTCGCCTCGGTCATCGTCACTCTCTCCTCGGACCATCGTCGTGGCCGTGCCCCCGTTCCGATCGTGTCACCGAAGGGGGCGCGGCGCGCTCCGGGCCGCGCCGACAGATGGCGCGATCCGGTGGGGAGGACGCCGGGTCCGTCCCCGGCGGCCGTGCTGCTGCGCGAGGATGGCACCCATGAAGCCCATCATCTCCGCAAGCGAACTGCTGAGCGAGTCGGCCGGGCCGCGGCCGCCGGTCCTCCTGGACGTCCGCTGGACCCTGGGCGGCCCGCCCGGACGGCCCGCGTACGAGGCCGGCCACCTGCCGGGCGCGGTCTACGTGGACCTGGACGAGGAGCTCGCCGGCCCGCCGGGGAGCGGCGGGCGTCACCCGCTGCCCGACGCGGCGGTCTTCGGGGCCGCGATGCGCCGCGCGGGGGTCTCGGCGGGGCGGCCGGTCGTGGTGTACGACGGGGGCCTCGGCTGGGGCGCGGCCCGTGCCTGGTGGCTGCTCCGCTGGGCGGGCCACCCGGACGTGCGGGTCCTGGACGGGGGCCTGGCGGCCTGGACGGGCGAGCTCACCGAGAAGGTCCCGGCGCCCGAGCCGGGCGACTTCCGGCCGGAGCCGGGCGCCCTGGGACTGCTCGACGCCGACGGCGCCGCCGCGCTGGCCGACGCCGGGCTGCTCCTGGACGCGCGGGCCGCCGAGCGCTACCGCGGGGACGTGGAGCCCATCGACCGCGTGGGCGGGCACATCCCGGGGGCCGTCTCGGCCCCGACGACGGAGAACGTCGACGCGGAGGGCCGTTTCCTGGGCGCCGACGCGCTGCGCGAGCGGTTCACCGCGCTCGGCGCCGCCGAGGGCACGTCCGTCGCGGTCTACTGCGGCTCCGGCGTCTCCGGCGCCCACGAGGTCCTGGCCCTGGAGATCGCGGGCATCCCCGCCGCGCTGTACGCGGGTTCCTGGTCGGAGTGGTCCTCCGACCCCGCCCGTCCGGTGGCCACGGGTCCCGACCCGCGGTAGTCCGCGGGGGAGGGCCCGCGCCGTCGTGCGGCGCGGGCCTCCTCCCGTACGGTCACGGGCGCCGCTCGCGTCAGTCCTGCTTCTTGCGGCGCGTGCCGAAGACGATCTCGTCCCAGCTGGGGACCGCGGCGCGGCGGCCGGGCCGGACGCCGTCCGCCTCGGCCTGCCGGTCCGTGGTGCCGGTGAGCCGGTCCCGGTGGCCCGAGACGGCGCGCGGCATGAGGACGTCGGCGTAGGCGGAGCCGGCGCCGGCCGAGGCGGCCGGGGCCGGCGGCTCCTCCGCCTCGGGCTCCTCCACGGGCTCGCCGTCCGGCTGCTCGGGGACGACCATGTCGCCGCGGAAGCTCGGGACCGCCTCCAGGAGGCTGGTCAGCGAGTCCCGCTCCTCCTCCGGCTCGGCGGACGCGGACGCCCGCTCCAGCTGGCGGTGGTCGAGCTGGCGGTCCAGGGCGCGGTCGAGCGGCCTGTCCCGGGGCAGCCGGGCGATGCGCGGTACGAAGGGGAAGCTGGGCTCCGGCGCGGCGGCGATCGTGTCGTCGGTCTCGCCGATCAGCGCCCGCGCCTCGTCGTCCACGGCCTGGACGAGCCGCCGCGGCGGGTCGTAGGTCCAGCTGGCCGTGTGGACCTCGCCGGCGACCCGGTAGACGAGCAGCACCTCCCAGGTGCCGTCGTCGCGGCGCCAGGAGTCCCACTGCACGGTGTCCTTGTCGGCGCCGCGCAGCAGCAGCCGCTCCTGCACCGCCTCGCCGAGCTGCGGGCCGGTGTTCTCGCCGGGCCTGCGGACCGGGGTCTTGCGGGCCCGCTCGGCCATGAAGGCGCGCTCGGCGAGCACGGGTCCCTCGAAGCGGCGCACCCGGTCGACGGGGATGCCGGCCAGCTGGGCGACCTCCTCGGCGGAGGCACCGGCTCGTATCCGCGCCTGGATGTCACGGGGGCGGAGGTGGCTCTCCACCTCGATCTCGATCTGGCCGAGGCGCGCGCGGTCGTTGCGCACGGCGGCACGGAGTCGCTCGTCGATCGGAAGCGTGTACTCCGTGCTGTCAGCAGCCTTCAGCACCAGTCGTGTGCCGTCGTTGGAGACGGCCACGACACGCAGTTCGGGCATGGGGACCTCCCGGGTGGTGCCTGCCGACGTCACGTGCGTCGCTGCTTCCGCTAGTCGAGTGTGGCCTGCCCGGGTGCAGCCTGCCACTACCTTGCCGAGTTGCCCGGCGTGTCGGGCATGGACCCTGGAACGCCGTTATGACACGGTGACCTGATGGCTACCCGGAGTGACTGGAGGTCACTCTGCGCAGCCGGTTTCCGTGTGATGCCGTGGCGTCACCGGTTCGAGTGCCGCCTTCGGCCCTCTCGCCTTGATCCCGGGCACCCGAAGGCGTCCGGACCCAGGGTTCGCCAATGTACTCCATTCGGGCCACCTGGGTGGACAGGCGCGCCGCCCAACTTCTCGGGCCGTACGGGAGTTGAGTCTCCGTGATCTTCCCCCTCACGTGTCGCTGTTCACAGAAACAGCAGAAACGGAACTAATCGCTTCGCCCATATGTCCCTTCTGGGTGCAAGGCGAACGGATGAGCCGTCAGGGGTTGGAGATGCGTCACAGGCCGGAGACCGACACGGACGAACCGAAGGAGGAGAAGGAGAGCGGCAGGGGAAGGATCGACCTGAGCGTCGCCCAGGTCTCCGGCAGCGCCCTGGCCGCCGTCATCGCGGCCAAACTCGCCTCCACCCTCGGCGTGTACGGCACGATCCTCGGCGCCGGTGTGATCAGCGTCATCGCCACCTGTGGCGGCCCGCTCTTCCAGCACCTCTTCCGGCGCACCGGCGAACAGGTGCGCGACGCGACCGCGGCCGCCAAGCCGAAGGCCCGTCAGGTCCCGGTCGTGACCGGGCCTCCGGACGACCGCACCCTGATGCTCGGCACGTTCGGGTCCGCCCCCGCCCCGTACGACGAGGAGTTCGGCGACGCCACCACGCACGGCACCCGTGTCCGCGGCTGGAAGCGCCCGGCGATCGCCGCCGCCCTGGTCTTCGGCGTCACCATGGGCGGCATCACCGCCTACGAGCTGGTCTCCGGCGAGGACTTCGGCGGCCGGCAGGGCGCGACCACCTTCGGGTCCGTCGTCGGCGGCGGGAACGCGGGGCGTCAGGCGCCGGACCGCGACACCGGCCCCGCGCCCGTCCCGTCCGGCTCCGCCGACGGCACCGGACGTCCGTCGGACAGCGGCGCTCCCACGACCGGTTCCACGCCGACTCCGGGCGACAGGGGTTCCGGCGGGGACTCCGGCGAGGGCGGCACCGGGACGGGAACCCCCTCGGCGGAGCCGACCCCCTCCGGTTCGGCCGGCGGCGAGACGCCCGCCCCGACGCCGACCGGTCCCACGACCGGCCCGACGCCGACCCCGACCGCCGAACCGAGCACCGGTGCCGCCGAGCCGGAGGCCCCGCCGGCGGCCGGAGCCGCCGCCGGGACCGGCGGCTGACGCTCAGTCGCCCAGGACCCGCCGCAGATAGTCGTTGGCGAACAGACGGTCCGGGTCGAGCCGGTCGCGCAGGGCCGTGAACTCGGCGAAGCGCGGGTACACCTCGGCGAAGTAGGCGGCGTCGCGGGTGTGCACCTTGCCCCAGTGGGGACGACCCCCGTGCGCGGTCATGATGCGCTCCACCGCGGTGAAGTACGCCTGGTGGGGCGTGCCCTTGTAGAGGTGGACGGCGATGTACGCGGTCTCCCGGCCCGAGGCCGTGGAGAGCGCGATGTCGTCGGCCGGCGCCGTCCGCACCTCCACCGGGAAGCTCACCTTCAGCGGCGAGCGCTCGACCATCGCCTTCAGCTCGCGCAGCGCGCCGACGGCCGCCTCGCGCGGCAGCGCGTACTCCATCTCCAGGAAGCGGACCCGGCGCGGCGAGGTGAAGACCTTGTACGGGATGTCGGTGTACGTCCGGGCCGACAGGGCCCGGCTGGAGACCTTGGCGATCGAGGGGATCACCGGCGGGACCGCGCGGCCCAGCGACACGGCGAGCTGGAAGATCCCGTTGGAGAGCAGCTCGTCCTCGATCCAGCCGCTGATCCGCCCGGGAGGCGCGGCGGGGCCCGCGCTGCGGTTGTTGCGCTTGGTGTTGCAGTTGTCCGTGTGGGGGAACCAGTAGAACTCGAAGTGCTCGTTCTCCGCGTGCAGCGCGTCGAACTCCGAGGTCACGCGGTCGAAGCTCATCGGCTCCTCGCGCGCGGTGAGGAAGAAGACCGGCTCCACGGCGAAGGTGATCGCGGTGACCACGCCGAGCGCGCCGAGACCGATCCGGGCGGCCGCGAAGACCTCCGGGTTCTCCTTCTCCGAGCAGGTCAGCAGCTCGCCCGAGGCCGTGACCAGCTCCAGCTCGCGGATCTGCGCGGCGATCGAGGCCGACTCGCGGCCCGTGCCGTGCGTGCCCGTGGAGGTGGCGCCGGCGACCGTCTGCTCCATGATGTCGCCCATGTTCGTGAGCGACAGGCCCTCGCGGGCCAGTGCCACGTTGAGCCGCTTGAGCGGGGTGCCCGACTCGACCGTCACGGTCATCGCCTCGCGGTCGATGCGCCGGATGCCGGTCAGCAGACCGGGCCGGATCAGGACGCCGTCGGTGGCCGCGATCGAGGTGAAGGAGTGGCCGGTGCCGACCGTCTTCACCCGCAGTCCGTCCGCGGCCGCCCGGCGCACCGCCTCGGCCAGCTCCTCGGCCGAGGCCGGGCTCACCTCGCGCACCGGGCGCGAGGTGACGTTCCCCGCCCAGTTACGCCACGGGCTGCCCGCCGTCCTGGTGCTCCCCGACCCCGCTGTTGTCGTCCCGCTCACGCTGCCCCTCCCGGTTGGGTGCCGGCCTGCTCAGCCGGCGGTGTCCGAGGAGACCCACCGCGACCGCGACGGCGCCCGACACGACGGGCACCACGTACCCCGCCTTCGCCCCCGACGCGTCGACCACCCAGCCGGCGGCCGACGAGCCGAGCGCCACGCCGATCGCGAGGCCGGTACCCGTCCAGGTCATGCCCTCGGTCAGCTTGGTGCGCGGTACGTGCGCTTCGACGAGGGCCATGGTGGTCACCATCGTCGGTGCGATGGACAGGCCCGCGACAAAGAGCGCCACGGCCAGCAACGGCAAGTTCCCGGCCAGTAGGAGGGGGATCATACTCACGGCCATCGCGCAGATGCCCAGCAGCCAGCGGCGGGACGGCTCGCCCTTGAGGTGCAGCAGTCCGAAGACGGCGCCGGCCAGACAGGAGCCCAGCGCGTAGACGGCCAGGACGAGGCTGGCCGCTGCCTTCTGGCCCCGCTCCTCGGCGAAGGCCACGGTCACCACGTCCACCGAGCCGAAGATGGCTCCGGTGGCGACGAAGGCCAGGGCCAGCACCTGGAGGCCGGGGGAGCGGAGCGCGGACGCGGCCTTCCCGCCGGCCTCCCGGGGGTGCGGCACCGGCTCCGTGGCGCGCTGGGCCGTCAGCCAGAAGACGCCGACGGTGAGGAAGACCCCCGCGAAGAGCGGACCGGCCTCGGGGAACCAGGTCGTGGACAGTCCGATGGAGAGGATCGGGCCGAAGATGAAGCACACCTCGTCGACGATCGACTCCCACGAGTACGCGGTGTGCAGGCGCCGCCCGTCGCCCCGGTAGATCTCGGCCCAGCGGGCCCGGGTCATCGCCCCGACGCTGGGGACGCAGCCGATCACGGCGGTGAAGACGAACAGCGTCCAGTCCGGCGCCCCCTGCTGCACGCAGACGAGGAGGCCGGCCGCCGCGGCCAGCGACACCAGCGTCACGGGCCGGAGCACCGCGCGCTGCCCGTGCCGGTCGACGAGCCGGGACACCCGGGGGCCGAGGGCGGCGGCGGACATCGCGAGGGTCGCCGAGAGCGCGCCGGCGAGCCCGTACCGGCCGGTGACCTGCGAGATCATGGTCACGATGCCGATGCCCATCATGGACAGCGGCATCCGGCCGAAGAAGCCCGCGACGGAGAACGAGGCCGTGCCGGGGGCCTCGAAGATCGCGCGGTAGGGACTGGGCAAGGGGGTCTCCGGATCTCCGTGCTTCGGAGCTGGCTCCGCGCGACGACTCAACACGTGTAATTAATAGCTAAAGCCTACGGTGTTGAAGTCGCCAGGTCATCCCCCTTTTTCCGGACCTCCGCCGTCGGACGGGCCGCACCCCGGGGCACGGCCGCCGGGTGGGAGGATCGGTGCCATGTCCGATCAGCACGATCCCGCCCCGTACGACGCCTTGCTGCTGCTCTCCTTCGGCGGCCCGGAGGGCCCGGACGACGTGGTCCCGTTCCTGGA
>NZ_JBVJMN010000108.1:0-11528 GCF_055584185.1 Streptomyces sp. NPDC104202
CCCCCCCAACGCCCCCCCCCCCCCCCCCCCCCCCCCCCCCCCCCCCCCCCCCCCCCCCCCCCCCCCCCACCCGCCCCCCCCCCCCCCCCCCCCCCCCCCCCCCCCCCCCCCCCCGGTGCCGGTGGGGGGTGGGTCAGCAGGCGACGGTGGAGGCGACGCGGGTGATCTGGCCGCCGGTGCCGCCGCCGACGCCGGCCTCGGCGTTCTGGCGCTCCAGTTCCGCGGCGGCCTTCACGCTCTCCTTGAGCTGGGACACGGAGGTGATGCGCTCGGCCTTCGCGGGTGCGGCGGCCTCGCTGGTCGTGGCGGCGACGGCGGTGACGAGACTCGCCGCCAGAAGGGCGGCGGCGCCGGCGGCCGCCGTCTTGCGGGTCGAATGGCCCATTGCGTGCTCCTGTCTCACGGTGAACGGAACCAGGAGCGTAGAAGCGCGGGACGGGGACGAACGGCACTGTGGGGCAGCAGTCTTCCGGCAGATCGCGATCCGGCCGGAACCGGGGTCCGAGGTGAGCTAGAAAGATCCGCATGGAACTCACGCAGATACGGCTGTTGGTGTCCGACTTCCCCGCCGTCTACCGCTTCTACCGGGACGTCCTCGGCCTCAAGCCGCAGTTCGAGGCCGAGACCGGCCCGTACGCCAAGTTGAGCCCCGACACCGGGGAGGCCGCCATCGCGCTGCAGGACCGTGCGCAGATGGCCGGTGTGGTGGAGCGGCTGGGCGTCGCGCCGGAGGGATACCGCTCGCTGATCGTGCTGCGGGTGGACGACCTCGATGCCACGCACGCCGAACTCGGCTCGCGGGGAGCCGAGTTCGTCAGCGAGCCGGCGGCGATGGGCGACCGGATGCGTGTCGCCCGTCTGGCGGACCCGGAGGGGAATCTGATCGAGCTTCAGGAGTGGCGGGTGCCGCGCGGGCAGGCGGCCGCCGGCACCGCGTAGGCGCACGGGGCGGTCGAGGTCCGGCCGGAGCCGGGCCTCGACCGCCCCATCCCGGTGTCAGCGGGCGCCGAAGACCTGGGTCCAGTACGGGCCGCCGGAGGTGTGGATGCCGACGCCGATCTCCTTGAAGTCGCAGTTGAGGATGTTGGCGCGGTGGCCCGGGCTGTTCATCCAGGACTCCATGACCTGTTCGGGGCTGCTCTGGCCCATGGCGATGTTCTCGCCGTAGGTGGACCAGGGGTAGCCCGCCGCGGTGACGCGGTCGCCGGGGCTCGCCCCGTCGGGGTTGGTGTGGTCGAAGAAGTCACGGGCGGCCATGTCGTCGGAGTGTCCCTGCGCCGCCTTGGTGAGGGTGGCGTTGGCCGTGAGGGCACCGCAGCCGGCCTTCGCACGTTCGGCGTTGACGAGGGCGATGACCTGGTCGGCCGCCGAGGACTGGCCGGAGTCGTGCTGGGTGCCGCCGCCGGGGCCGTCGTCGGTGCCGCCGGTGGGGGCGGTCCTGGACGGCGCGGGGGTCGTGGGGGCGGGGGCGGCCTTGGTGGGGCGCTTGGGCGCGGGAGTGGCCGTGGTGGGCCGGGGGGCCTTGCTCGGGGTCGCGGTGGCCGGCTTCGGGGCGCCCGGCGTCCGCGTCGCGGAGGCGGACGCCGAGGGGGAGACGGAGGTGGTGGACGGGGAGGCGGTGAGGGTGCCGGGCTCGTTCGCCAAGGGGAGGTCGAGGCCGGGGGCCGCGGCCCGGTTGGCCTCCAGGAGCTCCTCGTCGCCGCCGCGTCCGGCGTTGAGCGTGAAGGCGCCGCCGGTGACCGCGACGACGGCCAGGCCGGCCGCGACCACCGCGCGGCGGCGGTTGCGCTCGTCGGTCTGGCGTCGGCGCCGCCGGGCGGCCCGCGTGCTGCGTCGCCCGGCCTCTGCGAGGGTGGCGTCACGCCCCCCGGGCACGGCGTGGCCGGCCGCGTCGGGGAGGACCGCGGCGAACGTCTCGGTCGGGGCCATGGCGTCGGGCACGGCCGTGCCGGCCGCGGCGAAGCGGCTCGGGCCCCCGGCCGCCGAGGCGTCCGGTCCGAAGGTGCCCGCGGCGGCCGCGTACGCCGGGCGCGTGGCATCGGGCGTCACGGCGGTGAACCCGGTGGCGCAGTGCTCGCAGTGGGCGGTGTGCCGGGCCAGCTGGTCGCGCCACCCGGCACCGGGCAGGCCGTCCCAGGCGGCGGTCTGCTCGTCGAGGACGGGGCAGCGGGGGGACTGGGCGAGCGCGGTGGTCACCGTGTGGGCCGCCTCCAGACGGACGCGTACCGTCTCCAGCCGCATCGCCGCGTCCTGCAGGGACCAGTTCAGGGCCGCCGCGGTCTCGTAGCGGCTCAGGAGCCCCTCCTGCTCCAGCGACCAGAGCGCCGCCATGACGGCGTCCTCCGCGTCGAGCCAGAGCCGGGGGTCGAAGAGGCCCGAGACCGGGACGGGGTGCGCGGGGAGGCCCGCCGCGTGGGCGAGGGTGGCCGCGACGCCGATCCCGACGAACCAGGGGCGGAACGCGTCGGGCGACGGAAGGGTGCCCAGCGCGAACTCCGCACGGCTCAGCGTGTCGCGCACGATCGCGTACACGGCGACGTCCGCGCCGGGGCGGCCGTCGAGGGCGCGTGCGGCGAGCGCGTGGGCGAGAGGCTGGTAGGCGCCGACGAGCTGCTCCCGCGCCCAGGTGTCGCCGTACTGCGCCGCCCGTATCAGCTCCGCATCCGTCAGCTGCTCAAAACCCGTGGTCCGCTGCACGCTGTCCGTCCTTCACTTGCCTCTTGTGGAGTTCCTTGCGCAGGGGAGAGCCTCCGCCCCGGACCTGGATAACGGAAAGAGGGAAAGCTGCGGTATGACGTGGGTCACATGAGGCCGTCGTGTGTCAGCGCGTCACGTGGTACTCGTTCCCCCCGGCGTCCAGGTACTCGCCGGGTGCGCGGTCCGTGCGGGTGAGCTCCGGACGGAGCCTGTTCCGTGCGGTCTTGGGCGCGGCGGGCGGTCCCATGACGAGCGAGACCGTGCTGACGGGCGTCCTGCGCAGCCGGAATCCCCAGTCGTGGGAGTCGAGGGAGGGCCAGCCGGCCTCGGCGTGCCAGTGGGTCTCCTGCGCGGGCCGGTCCTCCTCCGCGAGGTCGAGGCAGATCGCGACGAGGCCGGAGTCGGCGAGGACGCCGTGGTGGCCGGGGCGCAGGACGCAGAACTCGTTGCCCTCCGGGTCGGCGAGGACGTCCCAGGGGACGTCCCCCTGACCGATGTCGGCCCGGGTCGCGCCCAGGTCGAGCAGCCGCGCGACCTCGGCCTCCCACTCCGGCCCCCCGGCCAGATCGAGGTGGAGGCGGTTCTTCTGCGCCCCCTTGGGCCGCGAGGTCGGGACGAACCGCAGCCGCAGCCCGTCCGTCCGCCCCTGCGTCGCGTCGTCCCAGAACTGCTCCATGCGCGCCACGTCCAGCGCGTCGATCACGATCCCCGTCAGCATGCCGTTCCCCCCAGTCGATCCGTGACCCGCCGATTGTCGCCGTACGGGCGGCGGCGCGCCGGTACTCCGTGATTTCCGCGCACGCGGCACCCGGCGGCGGACGGGTCGACCCGCGGCACGGTCCTGCGGCGCACGGGGGCGCCCGGGGCCCGGGACCGGGTCTCGTCAGTCCGCGTGCCGGAGCCGCAGGAGGTAGGTGGCCGTCAGGGCGACGGCGCGGTCCTCGTCGTGCGCGAGCTCCGCGAGGGCTCGGGTCGCCGCGGGGCCCGGGATGGCGGCGAGCGCCTGGGTCAGGCGTCCGCGAGCGGGGGCGCCGGTGGCGTCGTCGGCGATGCGGTCGACGAGCGCCGCCGCGATGCGGTCGGCGGTGGCGTCGCCGTCCGCCAGGACGCCGAGGGCGTCGGCGGCGTCGGTGTCGTTCCTGCCGTCCGTGATCATGTCGAGGAGTGTCGGGAGCGCCGCGGCCACGCCCTGGGAGCCGAGGGCGAGGGCGGCGTGTCCGCGCACCGTGGCGTCCGGGTGGGCGAGGGCGCGCCGCAGGTGGGCGACGGCCTCGCCGCCGGGCAGGGCGGCGAGGGTGCGGACGGCCCGTTCCCTCACCGCGGGCTCCGGCGAGTCGAGGCCCGCCGCGAGGAGGTCCGGACCCCCGTCGCCGGAGCGGGCCAGGGCCCAGCGCAGAGCCCCTGCGACGTGCGGGTCCGCCTCGCTCAGGGCGGCCTCGACCAGAACCTCGACGGGCACGGGGACCTCGTCGGCCGAGGAGAGGGCCGCGCGCTGGCGCGCGTCGGCGCTGGGCGAGCCCAGGGCCTGGAGGAGCGCGACGACCCGGAGGGCCTCCTCCCAGCCGGCGGGTCCGGCGGCGTCGATGCGGCGCAGCCGGGTCAGCAGCTCGGTCTCGGCCTCGATGCGTGCGCGCGTCTGGCGGATGAGGTCGCCGACGAGCGCCGCCGGGGTGAAGCCGGGCTCGTCGAGGGCGCGCCCGATCTCCTTCAGCGACAGGCCCAGGGACCGCAGGCTCTCGATGTGGAAGATGCGCCGGATGTCCTCGTCGGCGTACTCCCGGTAGTTGGAGCCGCTCCGGCCCGAGGGCAGGACCAGGCCGAGCGACTCGTAATGCCGGAGCATCCGGGCGCTCACCCCGGACCGTCGCGCCACCTCACCGATCAGCACGCCCTAGTGTCCCTCGCCGCCGGAACCGCCGAGGGCCACGACGCGCTTCGCCTCCTCGATCGCGGACTCGAAGCCCGTGTCCGGGTCGCGCAGCAGCCTTCGGGTCGCGAGCGCGTGGGTCCGGACCTCCGGGTCGACGGCCTTCTCCGCCTCGGCCAGGGCGGGTTCGACGGCCTCGCCCAGTCCGACGAGTGCCCTGCTGAGGCTCAGCCGCGTCTCCCGGCCGCCCCGCCCGAGCTGCGTCGCGAGCACGGAGGCCAGGACGCCCTCCTCGCCTTCCGGTACGAGCAGCGCCGCGGCCCGCCAGGCGCTGCGGGCCACCTCGTCGTCGGGGTCGCACAGCAGCGTCCGCGTGATCGCCGGCCAGGCCCTCCGGTCGCCGATCTTGGACAGCGTGTGCAGCGCCTGGCTCCGTGCCTGGGTCCGCTCCGAGCCGAGCTCGCGCAGCAGCCCGGGAAGCGTCAGGGCCACCGGGTGCCGGGTGAGTGCCCACGTCAGCATGTCGCGCACGAAGAACTCGGGCTCGACCGCCGAGCGTTCCACCAGCGTGGCGACGGAGCGCGGGTCGGGCGTCGTGCCGACCGCCAGCGCGGCCCGCAGCCGTACGGACGAGCGGTCGTCCTCCAGCGCCCGGAGCGCCGCCGTCAGATCCACGTGCTGTCCTGTGGTCGTCATCGTGACCACCTCCTCGACGAGCAGTGAAAGCCTTGTCACCGTGTCAAGGTCAAGCGCGGGACCCCTGGGCGTCCCCGTGGGGCGATGGACCGGTGGCCGGTCGGGCGAGGGCCTCCGTCGCGGGCGCGAAGGCCCTCTCCGGCGCCGGAAGGCGCCGTTCGGCGTCCGCCGGCCGTCGTCCGCTCGCCCGACCGGACGCCGAACGCACCGGTGCCCTGGGGCGCCCATCCGCTGATCACTATACCCCTAGGGGTAATTTTCAGGAGCTTCACACCGATCGAGACCGGCACGAGCTCGATACCCAGGGGGGTATTTGACTTCGCCAGGACACCCCTTTACGGTCGAGTACGTACATACCTAGGGGGGTATCCGGCAGGGACGGATGCCCCGCCACGGGAGGCGAACCCGACGGCCCCCGGGCCCCGGACCTCGCCGTACCCGAACCGCACCCGCCCCGTCGCAGCGGGCGTGCCGCCGCCCGTCGGCCCGGCGCGCCCGCACCCGACGCGAGGTGCGCGTCCTTCACGAAGGGATTGCCGTGTTCTTCAGCCAGTACTACCTCGACTGCCTCTCCCAGGCGTCGTACATGATCGCCGACGAGACCACCGGGCAGGCGGTGGTCGTCGACCCGCGCCGGGACGTCTCGGAGTACCTGGCGGACGCCGCCGCGCACGGGTTCACCGTGGTCGGGGTGATCAACACGCACTTCCACGCGGACTTCGTGGCCGGGCACCTGGAGATGGCGGACGAGACGGGCGCCTGGATCGGTTACGGGCGGCGCGCCGAGACCGAGTACGCCATCCGCACGTTCTCCGAGGGCGAGCGGATCTCCCTCGGCGACGTGACCCTGGAGATCATGGAGACCCCCGGGCACACTCCGGAGTCCATCAGCGTCCTCGTGTACGAGCACGCGGACGACGACGTCCCGTACGGCGTCCTCACCGGCGACGCCCTGTTCATCGGCGACGTCGGCCGCCCCGACCTGCTCGCCTCCGTCGGCGTCACCGCCGAAGAGCTCGGCGCGATGCTCCACGACAGCGTCCACGACAAGCTGATGGGCCTGCCCGACGAGGTCCGCGTCTTCCCCGCGCACGGCGCCGGATCGGCGTGCGGCAAGAACCTCTCGACCGAGAAGCAGTCGACGATCGGCGAGCAGCGCGCCACCAACTACGCCTGTGCGCCGATGAGCCGGGAGGAGTTCGTGGCCCTCGTCACCGCCGGCCAGCCGGCCGCGCCGGGCTACTTCGCCTACGACGCCGACCTCAACCGCAAGGACCGACTCCGCTACGACTCCTCGGCGGCGCCGCGCCCCCTGTCGCTCGCCGCGTTCGGCGCGCTGCGGGCCTCCGGGGCCGTCGTGGTGGACGCGCGCGATCCCCAGGAGTTCGCGGGCGGCCACCTGACGGGCGCGGTGAACGTGCCGGCCGACGGCCGGTTCGCCGAGCAGGCCGGCACCGTGCTCGACCCGGCCGACGAGCTGGTCGTCATGGCGCCGCAGAACCGCGAGGAGGAGGTCGTCACCCGCCTCGCCCGCATCGGCTTCGACCGGGTCGCCGGCTACCTGCGCAACCCCGAGGACGCCCTCACGGCGCTCGCCGACGAGGTCGCCCCGGCGAGCCGCGTGACGGCCGCGCAGCTGCGCTCGGCCCTCGCGCGCGAGAACGCCCCCGTCGTCGTCGACGTCCGCACCTGCGGCGAACGTGCGGCGAACGGCTTCATCGCCTCCGCCCTGCACATTCCGCTGAGCGAGCTGCCCGCGCGCAGCGCCGAACTGCCCGCCGACCGGCCCCTCGTCCTGCACTGCGCCGGCGGCCACCGCTCCTCCATCGCCGCCAGTCTCCTGCGGCACCGGGGCTTCACCGACGTCTCCGACATCCTCGGCGGATACGCCGCTTGGGCCCTGACGGCCGACACCGCGGAGAAGACCGACGGCACCGAGCCCGCCCGGTCCTGACAAGGCGCGTCCCGGGCCCGTCGGCCCCCCACGCGCCCGGCCGAACCCGACGACCGGGCATCCGCCCGGCACCGACCGCCGCCGGACCGCTCCACCCCGTCCCCCGCGTGACCGACTCAGCAGGGCCCTTCACACCCTCCTCAATACCCCCCCGGGTATTTACTCCCTGTTCTCGGAAGGAACCGGAACCCCATGAGCACCACCCCCGCCCCCTCCCCCGCGCTCACCCCGGCCGTGCTGCACCGGCTCGTCCAGGAGGGGCGGGCACCACGCCTGCTCGACGTGCGCACCCCCGCCGAGTTCCGTACGGCGCACATCCCCGGCTCGTCCAACGTGCCGCTCGCCACCCTGCGCGCACACCGCGCCGCACTCCTCCCCCACCTCGACGCGGACGTGGTGCTCGTCTGCCGCTCCGGCGCGCGGGCCTCGCAGGCCGAGAAGGCGCTGGCCGAGGGGGGCCTGCCGAACCTCCGCGTCCTGGACGGCGGCGTCGTCGCCTGGGAGGCGGCCGGCGCGCCCGTCACACGGGGCCCCGAACGGTGGGACATGGAGCGGCAGGTGCGGCTCGTCGCGGGCTCGATCGTCCTGGCCACGGGGGTCGCCGGAGTGTTCGTGCCGGGCGCCCACCTGATCGGCACCGCGATCGGGGCCGGCCTGACCTACGCGGCCCTCAGCAACTCGTGCGCCATGGGCGTCCTGCTGTCGAAGCTCCCCTACAACCGCGGGCCGCGCCCCGACATCCGCTCCGTGATCGCGGAGCTGCGGAGCGGGTCGTGACCGCCCTCGTCGTCGCCGCCTCCCTGCTCGTCGGCGTCACCCTCGGCGCCCTCGGCGGCGGCGGATCGATCCTGACCGTACCGATCCTGGTCTACCTCGCCGGCCAGGACACCAAGGAGGCGATCGCGACCTCGCTGTTCGTGGTCGGGGTCACCAGTCTGGCCGCGCTGGCCCCGCACGCCCGCGCACGGCGGGTGCGCTGGCGGACCGGCCTCCTCTTCGGCGCGTTCAGCATGGCCGGTGCGTACGGCGGCGGCCGGCTGGCCGAGCACGTCCCCGACACCGTCCTGCTCGTCTCGTTCGCCCTCATGATGCTGGCCACCGCCTTCGCGATGCTCCGCACGTCCCGCGGCAAACGGAGCGCGCCCCGGCCCGCCCAGGGCGACCCCCGCCTCCGGCTCATCGCCTTCGAGGGGCTCGCCGTCGGCGCGGTGACGGGCCTGGTGGGTTCCGGCGGCGGCTTCCTGGTCGTCCCCGCCCTCGCCGTCCTCGGCGGCCTGCCGATGGGCATCGCCGTCGGCACGTCCCTCCTCGTCATCGCGATGAACTCCTTCGCCGGCCTCGCCGGGCACCTCGCCGGCGTGCAGATCGACTGGCCCCTCGCGCTCACCGTCACCGCCACCGCGGTGGCCGGCAGCCTCGTCGGCGGCCGGCTCGCGGGCCGCGTCCCCCAGGACGTGCTCCGCAGGACCTTCGGCTGGTTCGTCGTCGTCATGGGCGCCTTCGTCCTCACCCAGCAGCTCGGCACCGCCCTGTGGACCCAGCCGCTCACCTGGGCGGCGCTCGGTCTGACCCCGGCCGCGGCCCTCGCCGTCCGGCTGTGCCGCGGCCGGCACGCGACCCACACCAGGCCGGCGGAGGCGATCGCCTCCGCATCGGGAGAGGGCCACGGGTCAGGCCGAGCGCCGTGATGCGGCACACGCCCCCATCCATACCCCTTGGGGTATTCTTGTCGGGGGATGAAGGAGGATGTCGTGCAGGTGGACGAAGAAGCGGTACGGCCTGTCCTGAACCGCCTGCGGCGGGCCCAGGGCCAGTTGGCAGCGGTGATCACGATGATCGAGGCCGGTCGCGACTGCAAGGACGTCGTCACCCAGCTCGCCGCCGTCTCCCGCGCGCTCGACCGGGCCGGCTTCAAGATCGTCGCCAGCGGCATGCGGCAGTGCCTCGCCGACGACTCGGACGCCCCGCCCATGTCGGAGGAGGAGCTGGAGAAGCTCTTCCTCACACTCGCCTGACGACGCCCTCCCCCGTCCTTCCCCGCGACGCCCGCGTGCGGTCGGCACGTGCGGAGAAGGTCTCCCCCGTGACACGACCGAGCCCGTGGGGCGGGGAGGGCCCGGAGCCCCGAGGTCTCAGAACTCCAGCGCGTGACCGGTGGTCACGTCCACATGTTCCGGAACCTCGTCGTGCCGCTCGCCCACGGTCGACGTCCCCGACGGCTCGAACATCAGGATCGCGGCGCCGGACGGGGCGTACGGCTTGTGCTCCGTGCCCCGGGGGACGGTGAAGACCGACCCCCTCGGAAGCGAGACCGTGCGCTCCCCCTGCGGCTCACGCAGGGAGAGGGACAACTCACCGTCGAGGACCAGGAAGAACTCGTCGGTGTCGTCGTGCGCGTGCCAGACGTGCTCACCCTCGACCTTGGCGATGCGGGCGTCGTAGTCGTTGACCCGGGTCACGACGCGGGGGCTCCACAGGGCGTCGAAGGAGGCCAGGGCCTCCCGCAGGGGAATCGGTTCGCTGCTCATGGACCCATCCTCCGCCGGTCCGCACCGCCGGGGAGAGTGCTAGGAATCGCACATGACGCAAGATTCCTCGCACGTCCCGCACCGGGCGGGCGTCCACCGGGTCGTCGTGATCGTCGACGAGAACTCGAACCCCTTCGAGCTCGGCTGCGCGACCGAGGTCTTCGGGCTGCGGCGACCCGAGATCGGCCGCGACCTCTACGACTTCGCGCTCTGCTCCCCCGAGCCCCGCACCCTCATGCGGGACGGCTTCTTCACCCTCACGGGAGTCGCCGGCCTGGAGGCGGCCGACACCGCCGACACCCTGATCGTCCCCAACCGCCCCGACGTCGACGTGCCCCGTCGCCCCGCCGTGCTCGACGCCGTCCGCCGGGCCCACGCGCGCGGCGCACGACTGGTCGGCTTCTGCAGCGGCGCCTTCACGCTGGCGGAGGCCGGCGTCCTCGACGGCCGGCGCGCCACCGCCCACTGGCAGTGGGCGGCCTCCTTCCGCACCCGCTTCCCCTCCGTCCGCCTGGAGCCGGACGTCCTGTTCGTCGACGACGGCGACATCCTCACCGCGGCGGGCAGCTCCGCCGCCCTCGACCTCGGCCTCCACCTGGTCCGCCGCGACCACGGCGCCGAGGTCGCCAACTCCGTCAGCCGCCGCCTCGTCTTCGCGGCCCACCGGGACGGCGGGCAACGGCAGTTCGTCGAGCGGCCCCTCCCCGACCTGCCCGACGAGTCCCTCGCTCCCGTCCTCGCCTGGGCCCAGGAACACCTGGACTCCCCCCTCACCGTCGCCGACCTCGCGGCGCGCGCGGCCGTCAGCCCTGCGACCCTGCACCGGCGCTTCCGGTCCCAGCTCGGCACCACACCCCTGTCCTGGCTCACGGGAGAACGCCTCGCCCTCGCCTGCCGGTTGATCGAACGCGGCGAGGCGCGCCTGGAGATGGTCGCGCGACGCAGCGGCCTCGGGACGGCCGCCAACCTGCGCACCCTGATGCGCCGAGAGACCGGCATCACGCCCTCCGCGTACCGGCGCCGCTTCGGCCCGGCGACGAGGTGACCGCGGCGCCGCCGGCCGTCACGGGGCGGGCCCCGCCGCACCCACCGCCCGACGGCACGCCCGGCTCCCCCGCGGGACTCCGGGCGGGGCGGAGCGTCTACGGTCGGGGCATGACCGTCTCCCGACCGCGCCCGCACCGGCCTCCCCGTCGGCACCCGTCCTCGTACCCGGGGCGGGCTCCCCACCCGCGCACGCGCGTGGCCCGACCCTCCGTCCCCTCTCCCCGCCCCACGTACTGACCCCGTCACGCCCCTGCCCCCCTCCCGCGTCCACCCAGGAAGCCCCTCACCGTGCTCGTCGCCCGCTCCATCGCCCTCTTCGTCGTCGCCGCCCTGTTCGAGATCGGGGGCGCCTGGCTCGTCTGGCAGGGCCTGCGGGAACACAAGGGGTGGGTCTGGATCGGCGCCGGCGTCATCGCCCTGGGGCTGTACGGGGTGGTCGCCACCTTCCAGAGCGACGACGACTTCGGCCGCATCCTCGCCGCGTACGGCGGCGTGTTCGTCGCCGGCTCGATCGCCTGGGCCATGGTCGCCGACGGCTACCGCCCGGACCGCTACGACGTCGTCGGCGCCCTCGTCTGCCTCGCCGGCATGGCGGTCATCATGTACGCCCCCCGCGACAACTGACGGCGCGACGTCCGCCTCCGGGCCTAGGGCCTGTCGTCACCATCCCCTCGTTGCCCGAAGGGCGGCCCTGCGGCGTCTGGTGCGTGCTCTCGGTGTGCCGGGTGGAAGTGCTCGT
>NZ_JBVJMN010000109.1:0-11266 GCF_055584185.1 Streptomyces sp. NPDC104202
GGGGTTGTGGGGGGGGGGGAAGGGGGGGGGGGGGGGGGGGGTGGGGGGGGGGGGGGGGGGGGGGGGCGGGGGGGGGCCCACCCCCCCCCCGGGCCCCTCGTCATCCCTCCGGACCGCCCGCCGTGCCGGGGCCGTCCCGCTCTTCGATACTGGGGCCACTGCCGCCCCGAGGAGAGCCACGTGGCCAACCCCGTACCCCCGCGCGACCGGACCGATCAGCCCTGGCGCTCGGAAGGGGCACCGCCACCCCCGTCGCCGAAGAAGCGCATGCCGGGGAGCTGGGGCAGCCTCATCCTCACCGCGCTCGTCGTGTACCTGCTGGCCAACATCGTCCTGTCGTTCTTCAACGACGGCGACGGGCCGACGATCTCGTACACCGAGTTCGACAAGCAGGTCGCGGCCGGGAACGTCACGAAGATCTACTCCAAGGGCGACGCGATCCAGGGGCAGCTGAAGAACAAGCAGCCCGTCCCCGACGGCGACGGCGACTACACCAAGTTCACCACCCAGCGCCCGGCCTTCGCCGACGACGACCTGTGGGCGCAGCTGACCAAGCAGAACGTGGTCGTCACCGCCGAACCGGTCGTCAAGGAGCGCAGCTTCCTCTCCAACCTGCTCATCTCGCTCGCCCCCATGCTGCTCCTCGTCGTGCTGTGGGTGTTCATCGCCCGCCGGATGAGCGCGGGCATGGGCGGCGCGGGCGGCATGCTGGGCCGCAAGACCCCGCCCAAGCCGGTGGAGCTGGAGGGCGGCAAGCGGACCACCTTCGCCGACGTCGCCGGCATCGACGAGGTGGCGGGCGAGCTGAACGACGTCGTCGACTTCCTGAAGAACCCGCAGGCGTACCGCGAGATGGGCGCCAAGATGCCCCGCGGCGTGCTGCTCGCCGGCCCTCCCGGCACCGGCAAGACCCTGCTGGCGCGGGCGGTCGCCGGCGAGGCCGGGGTGCCGTTCTTCTCCGCCTCCGCCTCCGAGTTCATCGAGATGATCGTCGGCGTCGGCGCCTCCCGGGTCCGCGAGCTCTTCGCCGAGGCCCGCAAGGTCGCGCCGGCGATCATCTTCATCGACGAGATCGACACCATCGGCCGGGCCCGCGGCGGCGGCTCGGGGATGGGCGGCCACGACGAGCGCGAGCAGACCCTCAACCAGATCCTCACCGAGATGGACGGCTTCACCGGCTCCGAGGGCGTCATCGTCCTCGCCGCGACCAACCGCGCCGACGTCCTCGACCCCGCCCTCACCCGGCCGGGCCGCTTCGACCGGATCGTCCACGTCAACCCGCCCGACCGCGGCGGCCGCGAGGCCATCCTGCGCATCCACACGCGGGAGATCCCGCTCGCCCGGGACGTCGACCTGGAGCACGTGGCCCGGACCACCCCGGGCATGACCGGCGCCGAGCTCGCCAACCTCGCCAACGAGGCCGCCCTCCTCGCGGTGAAGCGCGACCAGAAGGCGGTCACGCAGTCCGACCTCTCCGACGCCCTGGAGAAGGTCCAGCTCGGCGCGGAACGGCCGCTGGTGATGCCCGCCGAGGAGCGGCGCAGGACCGCGTACCACGAGAGCGGGCACGCCCTCCTCGGCATGCTCCAGCCCGGCGCCGACCCCGTCCGCAAGATCACCATCGTGCCGCGCGGCCGGGCCCTCGGCGTCACCCTCTCCACCCCCGACGCCGACAGGTACGCGTACACCGAGGAGTACCTGCGCGGCCGGATCATCGGCGCCCTCGGCGGCATGGCGGCCGAGCAGGTCGTCTTCGGGGTCGTCACCACCGGCGCCGAGAGCGACCTCGAACAGGTCACCGGCCTCGCGCGGGGGATGGTCGGCCGCTGGGGCATGAGCGAGCGCGTCGGCCGCCTCACCGCCATCCCGAGCGACGCCCAGCAGGCGTACGGCCTGTCGGCGGCCCCGTCGACCCTCGACACCGTCGACGAGGAGATGCGCCGCATCGTCGACGAGTGCTACGAGAGCGCGGTGCGCCGGCTGCGCGAGCACCGCGACAAGCTGGACGCCCTGGCCGCGGCGCTCCTCGCGAACGAGACGCTGGAGGAGGACGCGGCCTACCGGGCCGCCGGGATCGTCCGGACGGGCGAGGACGGCGCCTGACCCGCCCGGCCGGACCCCGGGTCTACGGCACCCGGGCGACGACGTAGCGGAAGAGGTTCGGCATCCAGACCGTCCCGTCCGCGCGGACGTACGGCGCGAGCGCCTCCTCGATCTCCTTCTCGACCTGCGGCAGGTCGGTCGCCCGCACCGCCTCGTCGAAGGCGCCCGTGGAGAGCAGCCCGCGCACCGCGCTGCCCTCG
This sequence comes from Streptomyces sp. NPDC104202, assembly GCF_055584185.1. Classification (NCBI taxonomy): domain Bacteria; kingdom Bacillati; phylum Actinomycetota; class Actinomycetes; order Kitasatosporales; family Streptomycetaceae; genus Streptomyces; species Streptomyces sp. NPDC104202. The sequence continues at coordinate 2,304 of NZ_JBVJMN010000109.1, forward strand.
TTCGCGTAGCCGAACGGGCAGGCCACCCGGCCCGTGCCGACCGGCAGCAGCCCCGCGCGCGCCACCAGCCGGTCCAGGTCCGTCCTGACCCCCGGCAGGCGGTCCGCCAGCCGCGCCGCGACCCGCAGCACCGGCTCCGTGGCACACCGCTCCGGCGGACCCCACCCGCCGAGGACGACGACCGAGCCGGGTTGCGCCGAACGGGTGAGCGCCCGGAGGTCCGGGAGGGACGCGTCCGTCGCGTGGAAGGCCGTGAACACGTCGTACGGCAGGTCCTCCGGCACCTCCTCCGCGACCGCGACGTCCTCCGGCAGCCGCTCCCTGGCCAGCTCCACGCGCGTGTGGTCCCGGTCCACGCCGGCCACCCGCGCGCCCCTCGACGCCGCCATGAGCAGCGCCAGGCCGGAGCCGCAGCCGAGGCCGAGGACCCGCGAGCCGGCGCCGACGGCGAGGCGCTCGTACACCGCCTCGTACAGCGGGACGAGCATGCGTTCCTGGATCTCGGCCCAGTCGCGCGCGGGGTGGTGCGGGACGAGCGTAGGTGTCATGGAAAGAGCCCCATTCCGTGCCTGGACGACAGCCCCCCGTAGTCAGGGAACTGCGCATCCCGGGCCGCGTCCAGTGCTGGCGCCGGACGGATCGGGCCGGGGGAGGGGCGGTGCGGGGCGTCGCACCCGGACCCGGTAGTGTCCGTGCGACACCGCCGGGCCGGACCGGTCCCCGCGCGGGCCACGGACGCGCGACGGCCGGTCCCCAGGCGGGAGCCCCTTCCCCGGGGGGCGCACGTAGCCCGGATACGCGCCGGGGCGTATGCGCTACTACGCACCAGCTTGACGCCCCCTGCGCGGCTTCTCCGCAGATCGGCGCACTGGCCCTCGTCAGGACGCATCAACGGCAACTGACGGGTACGTGCAAAATATTTGGGATGCCCCGGAATGGAACCCGGGGGCACTTCGGCTCGTTGTACGCGACGTGAGCACGACACCACCTGTTCTCGCCGCAGAGCTGGCACAGGCGTGGGCCGACATTCAGCGGCACCACCCCGAGCTGCCCGACCTTGCCGCGCCCGAGTCCCTGATCGGAGAGTCCTCGTCCGCCTGTGGCGCCGAACTCTCCTTCGAACGACTGCTCCACGAGGCAGTCCACGGCATCGCCGCCGCCCGGGGTGTCCGCGACACCTCCCGCGCCGGCCGCTATCACAACCGCAGATTCCTCGCGATCGCCGAGGAGATGGGGCTCGACCATCCCGAGGAGCCGCACGCGAGCAGCGGCTTCTCCCTGGTCACGCTCAACCCGGAGGCGAGGCGCCGCTACCGCCCGACCATCGAGCGGCTGCAGCGCGCCCTCAAGGCCCACACGGTCGCCACCGCCGCGGACACCAAGCGCTCCTTCCGCGGACCGGCCGCCCGGCACGGTTCGTCCGGCGGCGGCGTCCGCGTCAAGGCCGTCTGCGACTGCGGGCGGAACGTGCGCGTGGTGCCGTCCGTGCTGGCCCAGGCCCCGATCGTCTGCGGCGGCTGCGGCAAGCCCTTCCGGATCCCGGAGACGGTGGGCGCCGCCACCTGAGCCGGCGGCGTGTGGCACAATGGCTAGCTGTACTCGACAGTCGCACAGGACCCCTCTCTCCTCCGGCTGACGCGTCCATCGGGCATCCGAGTACCGCAACCCCACGTGGCATCTCAAGTGCCCAACCACGTCAAGACCAGGAGACACCACTTCAGTGGCAGTCAAGATCAAGCTCAAGCGCCTCGGTAAGATCCGCCAGCCGCACTACCGCATCGTCGTCGCCGACTCGCGCACCCGCCGCGACGGTCGCGCGATCGAGGAGATCGGCCTCTACCACCCGACGTACAACCCGTCGCGTATCGAGGTCGACTCCGAGCGTGCGCAGTACTGGCTGTCCGTCGGCGCCCAGCCGACCGAGCCCGTCCTCGCCATCCTGAAGCTCACCGGCGACTGGCAGAAGCACAAGGGCCTGCCGGCCCCCGAGAAGGCTCTGCTCGTCCCCGCGACGAAGGAGGCCAAGCGCGCCTCGTTCGACGAGTTCGCGAAGGCCCTCGAGGGCGGCGACGACAAGGGTGAGGCCATCACCCCCAAGGCCAAGAAGGCCGACAAGAAGGCTGACGAGGCCGAGGCCGCGTCGACCGAGTCGACCGAGGCCTGATCATGCTCGAGGAGGCTCTCGAGCACCTCGTGAAGGGCATCGTCGACAACCCCGACGATGTGCAGGTCGCCTCGCGCAACCTGCGTCGTGGCCGCGTGCTGGAGGTCCGGGTGCACCCCGACGACCTCGGCAAGGTGATCGGCCGCAACGGCCGCACCGCGCGTGCGCTGCGTACCGTCGTGGGCGCCATCGGCGGCCGTGGCATCCGCGTCGACCTCGTCGACGTGGACCAGGTCCGCTGAACACGTCGGCCACATCGGTTGAATGATGTGCCGGCACGGGCCGGGGAGGGCTTACGAGCCCACCCCGGCCCGTTGTCGTTTTTCGTCGTACGAGCTGGGTGACAGGAGAGTGTGGAGCAGTGCAGCTGGTAGTCGCGCGGATCGGCCGCGCCCACGGCATCAGGGGCGAGGTCACCGTCGAGGTGCGGACGGACGAGCCGGAGCTCAGGCTCGGCCCCGGAGCCGTGCTGCTGACCGACCCGGCCTCCGCCGGTCCGCTGACCATCGAGTCCGGCAAGGTCCACAGCGGAAAGCTGCTGCTGCGCTTCGAGGGCGTCCGCGACCGCAACGCCGCCGAGGCCCTGCGCAACACCCTCCTCATCGCCGAGGTCGACCCCGCCGAGCTGCCGGAGGAGGAGGACGAGTACTACGACCACCAGCTCATGGACCTCGACGTCGTCCTCGCCGACGGCACCGAGATCGGCCGGATCACCGAGATCTCCCACCTGCCGTCGCAGGACCTCTTCATCGTCGAGCGCCCCGACGGCACCGAGCTGATGATCCCCTTCGTCGAGTCGATCGTCACCGAGATCGACCTGGAGGAGCAGCGGGCCGTGATCGACCCGCCGCCCGGCCTCATCGACGACCGCGCCGAGATCGTCTCCTCCCGCGACGCCGAGGAGGGGGAGGACGCATGAGGCTCGACGTCGTCACGATCTTCCCCGAGTACCTCGAACCGCTGAACGTCTCCCTCGTCGGCAAGGCACGCGCGCGAGGACAGCTCGACGTCCACGTCCACGACCTGCGCGCCTGGACGTACGACCGGCACAACACGGTCGACGACACCCCCTACGGCGGCGGCCCCGGCATGGTCATGAAGACCGACCCCTGGGGCGACGCGCTGGACCAGACGCTCGCCGACGGATACGAGGGCGGCGCCCACGGCCCCGTCCTCGTCGTCCCGACCCCCAGCGGCCGCCCCTTCACCCAGGAGCTCGCCGTCGAGCTCTCCGAGCGGCCCTGGCTGGTCTTCACGCCGGCCCGCTACGAGGGCATCGACCGCCGGGTCATGGACGAGTACGCGACCCGGATGCCCGTCTACGAGGTCTCCATCGGTGACTACGTGCTCGCCGGCGGGGAGGCCGCCGTCCTCGTCGTCACCGAGGCCGTCGCCCGCCTGCTCCCCGGCGTCCTCGGCAACGCCGAGTCCCACCGCGACGACTCCTTCGCGCCCGGCGCCATGGCCGACCTCCTGGAGGGGCCCGTCTACACCAAGCCCCCGGAGTGGCGCGGCCGGACCATCCCCGACGTCCTCCTCAGCGGGCACCACGGCAAGATCGCCCGCTGGCGGCGCGACGAGGCCTTCCGCCGCACCGCGGCCCTCCGGCCCGACCTCATCGAGCGCTGCGACCCCTCGGCCTTCGACAAGAAGGACCGCGAGATCCTCTCCATGCTGGGGTGGGCACCCGAGCCCGGCGGCCGGTTTTGGCGCAGGCTCGAAGACGTGGAAGAATAGGCCGCTGTCGTCCGTCCGGCGTGCGCCCCTGCCACAGGGGGAACGTCGCCGTACAGAACGGACGGCTCTCCGATCCACCTTCGAACGTACCGCTGATGACCTGTGGCATCGGCGAGGAAAGAGACCTCCATGGCCTCCCTGCTCGACCAGGTCAACGCGGGTTCGCTCCGCTCCGACCTCCCCGCCTTCCGCCCCGGCGACACCGTGAACGTCCACGTGCGCGTCATCGAAGGCAACCGCTCCCGCATCCAGCAGTTCAAGGGTGTCGTCATCCGCCGCCAGGGCTCGGGCGTCAGCGAGACCTTCACGGTCCGCAAGGTCTCGTTCTCCGTCGGCGTCGAGCGCACCTTCCCGGTGAACAGCCCGATCTTCGAGAAGATCGAGCTCGTGACCCGCGGTGACGTCCGTCGCGCCAAGCTCTACTACCTGCGCGAGCTGCGCGGCAAGGCTGCCAAGATCAAGGAGAAGCGCGACCGCTGAGCCCCGGCTCCCGGCACGCGCGACGCTTCCGACTCCTCGCACAGGCGGGCCGGATAGGCTCTGCCAGCGATGGACACCGAAGCACAGCACCCGGAGCGCGACCCCTCCTCCGACACGGAGGAGGAGTCGCGCTCCGCGCGCGTTTCCGAGCCGCTCCGGCGCGCGCCGTCGTGGCGGCGCACCGCCCTCGTCGGCGGCGCCTGCGTGACCTTCCTGCTGCTCCTGAGCCACTTCGTCATGCAGCCGTTCCTGATCCCCAGCGGGTCCATGGAACCCACGCTCCAGGTCGGCGACCGGATCCTGGTCGACAAGCTGGCGTACCGTTTCGGCAGTGAGCCGCGCCGGGGCGACGTCGTCGTCTTCGACGGCACCGGCTCCTTCGTGCGCGAGGAGCCGGAGGGCGATCCCGTCACCGGGCTCCTGCGGGGCGTCGGCGCCTCCCTCGGCCTCGCCGAGCCCGCCGAGACCGACTTCGTGAAGCGGGTCGTCGGAACCGGCGGCGACCGGGTCGTCTGCTGCGACGAGAACGGCCGGATCACCGTCAACGGCGTCCCCGTCGAGGAGCGGTACGTGATGTTCGGCGACCAGCCCTCCAGCGTGGCCTTCGACATCGTCGTCCCTCCGGGCCGGCTCTGGGTCATGGGCGACCACCGCAGCCAGTCCAGCGACTCCCGCGACCACCTCGGCAACCCCGGCGGCGGCATGGTCCCCGTCGACAAGGTCGTCGGCCGCGCCGGCTGGGTCGTCTGGCCCTTCGGCCGATGGTCCGCCCTTCCCGCCACGGACGCCTTCGGCGCCGTACCGGCCCCGTCGGCCGGCGGACACGGGGCCGGGGCGCATGGGTAGCCGCGGCCGCCCCGCGCACGCCTCCGGGGCCGCCCCGGACGCGCCGCTGCCCGGCCGCGCCGAGCGGCGCAGGCTCGCCCGCAAGGTGAAGCGGCGCCGGCAGCGCTCCGCGCTCCGGGAGATCCCGATCCTCGTCACGGTGGCCGTCCTCATCGCGCTCGTCCTCAAGACCTTCCTGGTCCAGGCGTTCGTCATCCCCTCCGGCTCGATGGAGCAGACGATCCGGATCGAGGACCGCGTACTCGTCGACAAGCTCACCCCCTGGTTCGGCTCCCGCCCCCAGCGCGGCGACGTGGTCGTCTTCAAGGACCCCGGCACCTGGCTCCAGCACGATCCCGCGCCCGCGGCCGACGACCCGATCGGCGTCAAGCAGGCCAAGCAGGCCCTGACCTTCATCGGACTGCTGCCCTCGGCCGACGAGCGCGACCTCATCAAGCGGGTGATCGCCGTCGGCGGCGACACCGTCCGCTGCTGCGACAAGGACGGGCGGCTCACCGTCAACGGGGTGCCGCTGAACGAGCCGTACCTGCACCCGGGGAACCAGCCGTCCGAGATCCCCTTCGAGGTGAAGGTCCCGAAGGGCCGCATCTTCGTCCTCGGCGACCACCGCTCCGACTCCGCCGACTCCCGCTTCCACCTGGACGAGGAGGGGAACGGCACGGTCTCCGAGGAGCAGGTCGTGGGGCGTGCCGTGGTGATCGCCTGGCCCTTCGGGCACTGGGCCCGGCTGGAGCAGCGGAAGACCTTCGACGCCGTACCGGACGCCAGTGCGAGTTCCGCTGCCCCGTCCGGTCCGTCGCATAGTGTGTCCCAGCGCAATCTGAACGGATTGCCCGGGCTCCCGACCCCTGCGGAACTTCTGCTCGTTATGGGAGTGGTGGGCCTGTCCCTGTTCCGGGGCAGGCGTTCGCACGGAGTGAGGAGTGGATGTGGGGGATTTGGCCGTCGGCGCACGATCCGGACACGATGAGCCCGAGAAGAGGGCCGACGAGGCCACCGGCGATGGTGTGACGGGTGACGACGTGACGGATGACGGGGTGTCGCACGACGACGCCGAGGACAGGCCCCAGGGCCCGAAGAAGCAGCGTTCCTTCTGGAAGGAACTGCCGCTCCTCGTCGGCATCGCCCTGGTCCTCGCGCTGCTGATCAAGACCTTCCTGGTGCAGGCGTTCTCGATTCCCTCGGAGTCGATGATGAACACCCTCCAGAAGGGCGACCGGGTTCTCGTCGACAAGCTGACCCCTTGGTTCGGCTCCGAGCCCGAGCGCGGCGAGGTCGTCGTCTTCCACGACCCGGGCGGCTGGCTGGAGGGCCAGGAGGCGCCGACGCCGAACGTGGTGCAGAAGTTCCTCAGCTTCATCGGCCTCATGCCGTCGGCCGAGGAGAAGGACCTCATCAAGCGCGTCATCGCCGTCGGCGGTGACACCGTCTCCTGCAAGGAGGGCGGCAAGGTCGTCGTCAACGGCGTGGCGCTGGACGAGACCTCGTACCTCTACCCCGGCTCCGTGCCCTGCCAGGACTCCTTCGGCCCGATCAAGGTCCCCGAGGGCCGGATCTGGGTCATGGGCGACAACCGGCAGAACTCGCTGGACTCCCGCTTCCACCAGCAGCTGCCCGGTGGCGGCACCGTCTCCAACGACGAGGTCGTCGGCCGCGCCGTCGTCATCGCCTGGCCGGTGAACCGCTGGGCCACGCTCCCCGTCCCCGACATCTTCGACCAGCCGGGCCTCAACCAGGCCATGGCCGCCGCCCCCCTCGGCGCGGCCGGTCTGGCCGGAGCGCTCCCGCTGGTGCTGTGGCGCCGCAAGAAGCGCGTCGCGGGGCATACCGCCGAGTAGTGACCCGCGGGTAGGGTGCCGTCCCGGACCGTCGACAGACCTCTGGGGTGCATCGTGAGCGGAAACAAAGGGACCCAGGGCGGCCGCGGCCGCCTCGGCAGCGTGCTGTCGGGGCTGGCCGTGGCCGTCGGCTGTCTGCTCTTCCTCGGCGGCTTCGTCGGGGGCGCCCTCATCTACCAGCCGTACAGCGTCCCCACCGACTCCATGACCCCGACGCTCGACGTCGGGTCGAAGATCCTCGCCCAGCGCATCGACGGCGAGGACGTCCGCCGCGGCGATGTCGTCGTCTTCGTCGACCCGCTGTGGGGGAACGCGCCCATGGTCAAGCGGGTCGCCGCGGTCGGCGGCGACACCGTCGCCTGCTGCGACCGGGACGGCCGGCTCACCGTCGACGGCAAGGCCGTCGTCGAGCCCTATCTGCGGCCGGGGCCCGGCGGCCGGATCCTCGCCTCGGGCCAGGACTTCTCCGTGACGGTCCCGGACGACAGCCTCTTCCTCCTCGGCGACGACCGGACCACCTCGCTGGACTCCCGCACCCACCTCCAGGAGGCCGGTCGGGGTTCGGTGCCCCGCTCCTCGGTCGTCGGCCGGGTCGACGCGGTCGTCTGGCCCGCCAAGGGCCTCCTGGAGCCGCCGACGGGCTTCGCCGCCCTCCCCGGCGGCACCTCCACGCCGGGCCCGTTCGAGCCCCTCTTCACGGCGATCGTCGCCGGGTGTGTACTGATCCTCGCGGGTGCCGCGTACGGGCCGGTGGCGAACCGCCTCACCCGGCGTCCGGCCGGTCGGCGGCCCGCCAAAAGCGAGAAGGCGGGCGTGTGACGGAGAGCGCGAAGGACGCGACGACGGGGCCCGGCGCGGGCGCCGCGGCCGGCGACGTGCCCGGTGGCGGCCCCGTGCCGACGGTCGCGCGCCAGGTCGCACGGGTCGTCCTGCTGGACGCCGACGACCGCATCCTGCTCCTGCACGGGTTCGAGCCCGACGACCCGGCGAACACCTGGTGGTTCACCCCGGGCGGCGGCCTGGAGGGCGGGGAGACCCGGGAGCAGGCGGCGCTGCGTGAGCTCGCCGAGGAGACCGGCATCACCGATGTCGAGCTCGGACCGGTGCTCTGGAAGCGGTACTGCTCCTTCCCCTTCGACGGGCGGCGCTGGGACCAGGACGAGTGGTACTACCTCGCCCGTACCCGCGACACCGGGTCCGCGCCCCGGCCGCAGGCCCTCACGGAGCTGGAGACCCGGAGTCTCGCGGGCCTGAGATGGTGGACCTCCGCCGAACTGTCGGCGGCGCGTGAGACGGTGTACCCGACCAGACTCGCCGAGCTGCTGCAAGGGCTGCTGGACGAGGGACCTCCGCGTGCACCGGTCGTTCTCGCCCCCGAAGTCGTCTAGGGGCGCGCACGGCTGGCGCACAATGGGGGGACGCACGGCTGAAGGGGAACATGCCATGAGCGCCGAGGACCTCGAGAAGTACGAGACCGAGATGGAGCTGAAGCTCTACCGGGAGTACCGCGACGTCGTCGGGCTGTTCAAATACGTGATCGAGACCGAGCGGCGCTTCTACCTCACCAATGACTACGAGATGCAGGTGCACTCGGTCCAGGGCGAGGTCTTCTTCGAGGTCAGCATGGCCGACGCCTGGGTCTGGGACATGTACCGGCCGGCCAGGTTCGTCAAGCAGGTCCGCGTCCTGACCTTCAAGGACGTGAACATCGAGGAGCTCAACAAGAGCGACCTCGAACTCCCCGGCAGCTGACCGCCGCAGCCCCGCGGGAGAGCGCCGCCTCCGGGCGGGGGGGGGGGGGGGGGGGGGGGGGGGGGGGGGGGGGGGGGGGGGGGGGGGGGGGGGGGGGGGGTGTGGGAGGGTGCTGCGGGTGCCCCAAGCCGCGGGAAAGAGGGGGA